>NZ_VCDP01000067.1:0-89496 GCF_033949345.1 Xenorhabdus littoralis | reverse complement strand
ACGGCTGAGCACCCGATGGCCGGTCACCGAATTATGTCAGATGTTTCAGGTGTCACGCAGTGCCTATTATGACTGGCAGAAACGCCCCGTTGACAGGGAACGTCTGCAGTTGCGTGCCCGTGTTCGGGAACTGTATAACGAAAGCCGTGGAGCGATAGGCAGCCGTTCTCTGAGTCGTTTGCTCACCAATGAAGGGTTCCCAACCGGGCGCTGGAAAGCGCGGCGGTTAATGCAGGAATGCGGTTTGCAAAGCCATCAACCGGGGGCTCACTGTTACCGTCCGGCTGGGGAAGAGCACCCGGCATCACCAAATCTTTTGCAACAGAATTTTGCCCCGGAATGCCCGAATACCCGGTGGTGCGGAGACATTACTTATATCCGTACAAAAGACGGCTGGCGCTATCTCGCGGTGGTGATGGATTTATTTTCCCGCCGCGTGGTGGGTATGGCTATTTCGACGTCACCGGATGCCGAGCGGGTCTGTCGGGCATTGGACAATGCGCTGGAAACGCGTCATATCGAAGGCCGGCTGATTTTTCACTCAGATCAAGGCAGCCAATACAGCAGCAAGAAATTTCGCCGCTTACTGTGGCGAAATAAGATTATCCAAAGTATGAATCGCAGGGGCTGCTGCTATGATAATTCCCCGATGGAACGGATATTCCGGAGTCTGAAAACCGAATGGATCCCACCAGAAGGTTATCTGGATATCCATGATGCGATAAGAGATATCACGAAATATCTGGGCGGATATTACAACGACGTCCGTCCCCCTAGTTTCACTGGCGGTCTTTCTCCCGTTGAATACGAAAAGCAGTGGGAAGAGGCTAAAATTGTGTCCGGAAGTCCTTGACCATATATGGACGTGCCTTCCGTTTTGGTTCCACTGTACAGTTATCTCAGCTCAATGGACTGATTCCAATTTGAATTCGGGGCTGAAACGTCTTTGCATTATGCCACCTGTTTGATTGTTGGAGTGAGAATATCACCTCTATAGCAGTGACCAAAATTAGTCTTCCACATTAGTTTTTTAATGACAGCTTAAACAGAATTCGGGTTACTTAATAGAGAATTGCTTGGTGAAGATTAAATTCAAAAATCACCAATATAGTTAATTATTAATGTTTATTAAAGAGCAATTCATGCTTTAATAGCAATATAAAATAAATTAAAGAATTTTTTAATGAAATATAATTAATTACCATTTTAATTACAATTAAAATCACCAAATTCATCATAGAGGTGAATACTATGAATGACAGAAGATTATATAATACATCAAATTATGATATAGATATTTTCGCCCAAGGAACAGCTGAATCTAAATTTGGTTTCGTTACTGCATATCCTGGACGTAATGTATGGGTATTCATTGAGGGTGACGAGCTTTTGACGTTAAGAGCTAACATAGTAATAGACAAGGGTGTGAATTCTTCAGTCATATTTAGCCAAGAATTAAAAGCTAGCCCTGGTGGGTATCTTTATAATATTTTCAATAGAAAAGAAATCGCCATTAATATTAACTACGACCAAGATTTTTTTGAATTTATCATAACATAGCGAAGCTATATCTACTCATCATCTTACTAAACATAATTGATAGGTTTTATAATATGAGCTATAGAGACGTACTTAATCGTGTAGGAGAACGCATAACCGTCACCTTGATTGCTGATAGTGGCACAAGTGCAACAGCAATAATAAATAACAAATCAGGAAAGAGGATATATTTTGGTTCCGGAAAGGATGATCGATTAAAGAGTGTAGTTCTTAGTTATTCACATTCATGGAGCAGAGAAGAAACTAAAATTATATATGAAGTAAAAACTATTGGACAAGGAATTGATAGAGTATTTAACGATAACACAAATTTGTATTTTGACCAGTTCGGTGAATCTCCATTTAGGATTAAAGTAATTGGACGTAAGATGTGAATTTTTAGACCTCAACTGACAGTTTTATGTATATTTAACAGGTGTTAGTTGAGGTTAGTATGAACAAGAAAGAAGAACAGGCAATTAAAAGAAGGCTCAAAATATTAGGAAAATCTTATATCTGCGCAAAAATCATCATTTTGGGAGTGCCAAAATAGCGTGGTATTTGGCCCAGTATCATGACCGAAAGTTTCCCTGTCAGGCGTTTACAGTGTTCTGTGCCGTCATGACCTTAACCGACCACCTACCTTCCGCACGTAAGCAGCGTACCGTTGAAGCAAATTCCAAATGATTTGACTTATTATTAGATGAAGTCGCTTTGTTCTTATCGGCTTTTCTTTATTTAAGGCAAATTTTACAGTGTGACCCGCAAAATTTGCCTTTTATCTTTTGGCAGATTTCAAATTGTAGCCAACATCCTGACCAATAGAGTGTAAGGCTTGAAAAGGGGGATAACCCTCTATTGTCGGAGGTAAATTTGCGGCAGACGGGTTTCTGGATGTTGAGTAACACCTAAATCTGCTTTATACCATTGTCTGAGAATATCATCACGAAGCACATCTTGCGGAGTGCCGGATGCGACTAATTTTCCCTTGTGTAACAAGATAATTTTATCGGCATAAAGTGCTGCCAGATTCAAATCATGCAATACACAGCAGACGGCAAGGGGAGATTGCCGTGTCAGTCGGTGAACCAGCCGTAATGTATGTTGCTGATGGTATAAATCCAGCGCTGAGGTTGGTTCATCCAAAAATAGGCAGGATTCAGTTGGTTCTGAGTGCCACAACTGAGCCAAAACTCTTGCCAGTTGAACCCGCTGCTGTTCTCCACCAGATAGCTGTTGATAATTCCTGTTTCTCAGTTCTTCGCATTCTGTCAATGTGATGGCTTCATCGATGGCGACTTTATTGTGGGCATTTTCGTGGGGAACGCGTCCCATCGCAATGACCTCTTCCACACTGAACGGGAAAGCAAGAGAGCTATATTGCCGCATTACGGCACGAATGCGCGCCAACTGCTGAGTTGGCCAGCGGGATATGGGAACACCTTTTAACAAGCACTCTCCTGAATCAGGCGAATTATAGCCAGTTAATAACCGTAATAGTGTCGATTTTCCCGCCCCATTCGGGCCAATAATCGCAACAACTTCTCCCTGACGAATAGAAAGTGATACGTTCTTGATTATCTGTCGTTGCCCGATGAAATAACTCAGATTTTTAGCTTCAAGTAAATTATCTGACATGATCGGTTTCATTATAAACGCCCCCCTGATGACTTAAGAATCAGCCATAAGAAATAGGGAGCACCGATCAAACCGGTAATGAGTCCTACTGGCATTTCGGCAGGAGAAACCAATGTTCTGGCCAGTGTATCGGCTGATAACAAAAGACATGCTCCACCCAGAGCTGATAGTGGCAGCAACCAAGTATGATCGCCTCCAAATCTCAGTCTGATAAGGTGAGGTATAACCAGACCGACAAAACCAATGACTCCCGTCAAAGCAACAGCACACCCAATCAATAAGGCACTCAGCAGCAATAATTGGTATTTAGTGCGCTGGACATTAATGCCCAAATAGTGAGCTTCCTCATCGCCTAATTGCAGTAAATTGAGTTTTCGTGATTGGCTGAATGTCACTATACAAATAGGAATAATAATTGATGCCGCGATAATCAGTGTCGGCCATTCAATCTGGCTCAGGGAACCCATCATCCAGATGGTGAACTGACGCAATTGCTGATCGTTGCTGATGTAACTCAGAACACCAATAAATGACATGCAGAGCGCATTGATGGCAATTCCTGCGAGCAAAAGTTTTGACAGGTTACCGTAGCTATATTTATTGAGCGAAAATATCAGGAATGAGACTAATAAGCTGCCGACAAAAGCTGCAATAATATGACCGTACAAGGCAATGCTGGCAGGCAAGGTGAAAGGCAGAACAATCACCATTGCCACGGATAATGCGGCTCCGCTGCTGATCCCCAATAGTCCGGGATCAGCCAGAGGATTACGGAATAACCCTTGCATCACGGCACCCGACACAGCCAGCGCGCATCCAACAAGAATTGCCAGCAGGATACGCGGTAACCGGATATTTAGCCAAATCTGCCACTGTGGGTCTTCCAGAGAGGCTTCCCACAGGGTTTTAAAGGAAAGTGGCAATGCCCCCATATTGGCTGAACTGATGGCTAAAAAGAACAACAAAAACCCCAGTGCCATTAAGCCGAGACTGGGGGATTGGGTACGACTCATTGCACTTTCTCCGCGGCCTCACGGACTTGTTTCATAACAGCGGGAGTTTGCAGGCCAAATCCAAGCAGACCCATTTCATCAACAACAACGACTTGTTTTTTCTTGCCTGCTGGCGTGAAGTTTAACCCGGGGAGTTGCCAGATTTTTTCCATACCCCCTAATGTTTTCACACCTTCTGTACTGACAAGCAGCAAGTCTGGTTTACTGGCGATAACACCTTCTTGGGATAAAGGGCGGTACCCCTGAAAACCTTGCATCGCATTCTTTGCCCCAATGGCACGGATAATTTGATCTGCGGCTGTTTGCTGACCCGCAGCCATTGGCATAATGCCCCCGTGGCTCATGACATAGATCACTTTGGTAGGAATATCTGACGTGGTGATGCTTGCGAGTTGTTGACGATATTGGGCAACCAGTTCTTCACCACGTTTTTCTTGATTGACCACCTTGGCGACGGTTCTGATTTTTTCAGGAACGGCTTCTAACGAGGCTTCGCTGGTCACTTTAATCACTTTTACACCGGAATCCTCGACTTGCTTGAGTGCCAGAGAAGGTTGAGCCGATTCACTTGCGATCACCAGTGATGGGCGCATGGATAAAATTCCTTCAGAATTCAGCATCCTCATATACCCTATATCAGGCAGAGAAAGTAATTCTTTGGGGTTCAGGCTGGTACTGTCCCTTGCGACAACGTGCTGTCCTTCGCCAAGTGCAAAAACAATTTCAGACACATCGCCACCAACTGTAACAATGCGTTCAGCAGAGAACGCATTAAAAGTGATGGCAAGCATAAATGTTAGAAGCCACTTTTTCATGCTACACAAGTTTCCTGTTCTGGTTGCAATTTAGGCAGAGCGGCAATTTGTTCACGCCATTGAGTCTGCTCAGAAGTACCTTCGGTGCGTTGACCGTACAACTGTGCGATTTGGTTACCATCAGCATCAAACAATTCCAGGCTGGTGACGAAACCATCATCTGTTGGTTTGCGGGTGATCCAGCTTTCCGCAATGGCGCTTTCAATCAGGTGCAGAGTAAAGTTGTGATTGAAAATATTGAGCCATTTCTGTGTGGAGTTTTCTTCCTGATAAGGCATCAGACGTTCCAGTTTGCCAGTAAAGATCTGAATACAACCACGGTTTCCGACAAATACCATGATTTCGTTCTGATCTTTATGAGCAGTTTCAATAAGTTGAGATAAAGCTGAATTATCTACACGATATGCCAAATCATCCTTAACCGCATTGAAAATCTGTTGGCGGTTCAGGTTATGACGTTTCATCATGATGAAGAACTGGTGAACATCAGTCATGGCGCGCCATTCTTCATCTAACTGTGTTTGCAGTTGTTCAGTCATTTCTGCATGTACAGGTACTGTTTCCTGCTGAATTTCCAATGCTGGATTTTCATCAGTCTGATATTTTTCAATCAGGGCTTCCCATGCTGCCATATCAGTATTGCTGGTGATATAAACTTTATGCAGTGCATCACCTTGGCGATCAAAAAACTGGATACTGTGACGCATACCATTCTTGGCAGGTTCAATCAAAGAGAAAACACTGCTCCAGTGATCGAAGAACAGACGCAGATCCAATTCGCGCGGATTGAGGATCAAACCTACGTGTTGGCTGAATTTAGTATTTTCGTAACAACCAACATGTTCGTGAACGGCGAAATCATTACGGGTAATCGCCTTGGTTTCACCAACAGTCGCCAATTCCTGAAGCAGGGTAGGAGCATCAACGTTCAAACGTTTTGCATCAATACCGACACGGCTATGCAATAACTCTCCTTCGCTGACATTGAGGTAAGCAGCCAGATCACGTGCATATTTAGCTTTGTTATCTGCTTTGGCTTGTTGGTAACGTTCATAAAGTGATTGAGTCACAGTTGCTAGCTCCTTAAAAACACGGCGTTAAAAATAAATTTAGTCTTAAAATTAATCTTATGGATTGCTGCTGTTTTTACCACTGGTAGCTGACAAACAGTTTGGCATTACGGCCACTCTGTGGTGCTCCCTGTGATGAGTAATATTCTTTATCAAAGGCGTTACCCAGTACGATGGAGGTGGTTAACCCTTTTAATGCTGCATCACCGTGATAACTGACGTAGAAATCATTGATGCCATAACCTGCGTATTGAGAAGCCTTTCTCTTCCCATTTTTTTCTTTAAAATTAGTTTGCTGGGCAAATTTACCGATCCATCCAATGGAAAAACCTGTTCTGGACAGAGGAATATCCAATGTGCTGGTCAAGGTATCTGGGCTGAGAGCTTCTATAGATGCGCCAGTTTCTTCGTTTTTGCCAGTTGTTCGGTTATAAGCGAGATCCCAAGTAAACATGTCAGAGTCATATGTCATGGAAACATCCCAGCCCCAGATTTTGGCTTTCGGAATATTTGATGATGTTGTGAATCTCATGTCAGGTGTCATGGTGGGAGATATGTAATCTTTCGCCTTGGTATCAAAATAACTGGCTTTGAATTTCAGTCCATCGTTGTTCGCTAAGAGATCATCAAAGCGCAGCCCGAAGCCATATTCCAGTGTGGCATTGCTCTCAGGACGCAAATTAGGATTTGGCTTCCAATAGTTAGTTAAATGTATGCCAGGCATATCAAAATGTTTTGAATCGTTATACATTTCCCCCATAGTTGGGGCACGGAACGCCTGAGAATAAGAAGCAAATAGCATCGACCAATCTGTTGGAGTGATGCTGACAGTACCTTTTGACGACCATTTGTTGGCACTGATATCGTCATATTTGCTATTTGAGGCTTTGTAATTGTCGTAACGTGTCCCGGCGATGAATGAAACGGGTAAATCACGTAAAGTCATTTCATCTTGAACCCAACCAGATACAAAACGAATATTGGCATCCGGGAAACTTTCTGTATTGCCACTTGGTTTTTGTTTCTGTTTATAAGTTTCACCGCCGTAAGTTAATTGATGAGCGGCAAAGACATTTGTCCCAAAATGGGAGCGGTTTTCTAGTTTTATACCGTAAGTTTCTTGTTGGCGGCCTTCAAAACCTTTCTCTTTGGTTTTAGCGTTAATATCAATGTCAGAGTAATAAGCGTCAGCCCTGAGATTTAACCAATTGAATTCTGATGGATTAAGTTGATAGGTCAATTGAGCATCACGCTGTGTTGTCGTGCGGTCTGTTCGTTGATTATCCTTATTATCTGTAAGCAATTGAGGATTTTTGGGCTCATGAGCTGCATTGCGGTAATAACGTAAATCGCCACTGAGTGTTTGACTGTCAGTTATTTTCCAAGAACCCTTTGTCAGAATATTACCAATGCTCTCATCGTTACGGCCTTGTAAACCGCTCCCGTAGCGGATATTGCCTACATCACGGGTAGCAAATGCAAATAAACCATCAAATTGTTCTGTTCTACCAAATGCGGAGCCGCCAAATCCGAGACTATGGTCACCGCTTCCTGCACGGTTAAAGACACGAAAACCGGTATTCTGACCCTCTTCCAATAAATCTGCGGCATCCACTGTCTGATAGGCAATAACTCCTCCCAGAGCACCACTGCCATATAATAAGGCTGATGGACCACGAACGACTTCAACCTGTTTAATCAAGGCGGGGTCGAGAAAAACACTGTTAAGATGTCCGGTATCAGTTCCTTGTCGAATACCATCCACAAGCGTTAAGACACCATTTTTAGAATAACCGCGTAGGCTGATGTCCTGTCCATTGGCACGGTCAGTACCAGAAATATGGAGCCCCGGGATATTGCGCAGCAAATCATTTGCGCTGCCCGCTACTTTACTATTGGCAGAATTGTTCTTAATGACCGTAACCATCATCGGTGCTTCAAAACTGTCACGTTGATTGCCTGTGGCATACACGGTCAAAGTATCTTTAGATGATTTATCTTTTTCTTCGGAAAGCAATGTTGTTGCATTCGCAGAAGATAAACTCGCGAAGATGACCACACTTAATGTAGACAGTTTCAGGCTTGGCGGTTTAATTGGGGTCATGCAGGTCAATCTCCATACTTCAATAGTATTTTTTTATGAACACCATTTTTACTAACTCTGTTTTATGAACACATGTTTTATAAACACTGTTTTATGAACACTGTTTTATGAACATAAGTAACCAAGCGCCTTGCTGCTATTTAGCAGGCGGGTTACTGGAATTTTTATTGTGTCAGAATACATTTGCTGGATTTGGTCGGATATAACGGGAAGATCTGCTGTTGCAGAAGGCTAATGTAGCAACATTGATAATACGCTGATTTTTCCATACCGAGTCTGAACAATAATTATTCTGATATTGAGAATAATTATCGTTTCAATCAGGGCTAACTTCAAGTTATTTTTTATACCTTAAATTGAGTAATAATTTCCCAATATGAGTTGATTTATTTTTACCGATAACAACTGGCCCCGAGAGTAAACAGGAGCCAGAATAAAGGATATAAGGGAAGAGTTCAGAAACGGTTCTCAACAGCATCAGCAAGGATACTGATGAATTGTTCCGTATCCTGCCAGCTAAGGCATGGATCGGTAATCGATTGCCCGTAGGCCAGTGATTCACCCTCAACTACTTTCTGTGAGCCTTCAACCAAGAAACTTTCAGCCATAACGCCAGCAATAGCGGTTGAACCAGAGCGAATTTGTTCGCTAATATTTCTTGCAACATCTAGCTGACGGCGATGAATTTTCTGGCAATTGGCATGACTGCAATCCACAATCAAACGTTCAGGTAAGTGAAACTCACGTAATTTATGACAGGTTGCCTCAATATCTTCCGCATTGTAATTCGGTTTTTTTCCGCCCCGCATGATGATATGCCCATAGGGATTCCCGCTGGTTTGATAAATAGTCATCTGACCGTTTTTATCAGGGGAGAGGAACATGTGTTTGGCGCGAGCAGCACGAATTGCATCAATAGCGATAGCCGTATTACCATCCGTCCCGTTTTTAAAACCAACGGGACATGACAGGGCTGAGGCCATTTCCCGGTGAATCTGGCTTTCCGTTGTTCTGGCACCAATGGCTCCCCAACTGATTAAATCGGCAATATATTGACCGATAACCATATCCAGAAATTCTGTAGCGGTAGGAACACCCAGTTCATTGATGTCAATGAGTAGCTTACGGGCAAGGGAGACGCCTTTATTGACTTGGCAAGATCCATCTAACATGGGATCTGAAATCAAACCTTTCCAGCCAACAACCGTTCTTGGTTTCTCGAAATAGGTTCGCATGACAATTTCCAGACTGTGCTGGTATTTTTCGCGCAGAGTACTCAGGCGAGAGGCGTAATCAAGGGCTGCATCAGTATCATGAATGGAGCAGGGGCCAATAATGACCAGTAAACGTCGATCATCGCCTGCCAGAATCGATTCAATACGCTTTCGTGACAATGTCACATTTTGCAGGGTTTTATCTGATATAGGATATTGTTCGGTAAGCGCTTTAGGTGTTATCAGGCTATTAATGCGGTGGGTTCTTAATTCATCTGTTTTGTGCATATACTTTCTCAAATTTTACTTCACATGAAACAGTGTCTGAAATGACTGAAAGTCACAATAACTCAACCTCCGGCAAATTCAACAGACAATAATGATATTTTTGCAAGAAAATGCCGTGGACAAAGGTTGTGAAATATGCCGATATTTCGAAGTCAGAACATACGACGTTTCAATCCCATACTATCAATAATTTTGGTTGAGATTTCTTCAACAGAATAATTGGTGGTATTTAAATAGTTAATCTTATTTTTACGAAATAATGCTTCAACTTCAGCAAGCTCAACGCGACATTGTCGTAATGAAGCGTAGCGGCTATTTTCTCGACGCTCTTCCCGGATAGCTGAAAGTCTTTCAGGGCTGATAGTCAGGCCGAATAATTTATGTTGAAAGGCTTTTAACGCGGGGGGCAATAGTAGGTTATCCATGTCATCAGCAGTGAAAGGATAGTTTGCTGCCTGAATGCCAAATTGCATTGCAAGATAGAGACTGGTCGGTGTTTTGCCGCAACGGGATACCCCGAGAATAATGACCTGAGCTTGATCGAGATTGCGTAATGAAATGCCATCATCATGAGCGAGAGCATAATCAATGGCTGCAATACGGGCATCATATTGGCCCAGATTCTTTTTGGATAAGCCGTGGGTTCGGTGCAGTTCGGGTTTTGGCTCTAAACCAATTTCTTGTTGTATTGGTGCAACGAGTGTCTGGACAATGTCCTGACAGAAACCATTACTCTGGGTAATAATATTTTTGACTTCATCTGAAATGATGGAATAAAAAACTAATGGTCTTATTTGTGTTTGTTGATATATCGCGTTTATTTGATCCCGGATTTCTTCTGCTCTGGTTTTGCTGGCGACGAAAGGTAAGGTGTAGGAAATAATAGCAATCGGAAATTGGGAGAGCACTGCATGACCTAATACTTCTGCCGTGATTGCAGTTCCATCGGAAATAAAAAATACACTGCGTTGCAGTATGTCATCTTCGGATGTTGGCGGGATATGAGTTTCTATCATCGTCTCTTTCTTTATATTGCTGGTTTGGCTGTGGGATATCAGATTTATGGTTTATGGAGTTGATAGCTGAATCGTTTTTAACAAGAATTGTTAGTAAAACCCATTTTATGGATTATACCTGTAAAAAAATAATATTGTTGGGTTGATCGATTCACCTTTCCATCTCTGGCAAGACATTGTGCTAGGCTATTTTCTGCTGTGATAAGCAACCTTAATTTTTCCGTTTTTTGTACCTCCGAATGTAAAAAAGGATAGTTTCCAATGTCCAATAGTGGCCTCATCCCTAGCAATGTGCTCTGGTATAATCAATTAGGCATGAATGATGTTAATCGGGTCGGTGGTAAAAACGCCTCTCTCGGCGAGATGATTACCAATCTGGCTGAACTTGGTGTGTCTGTTCCCAATGGTTTTGCGACGACAGCACAGGCATTTAATGATTTTCTGGAACAAAGTGGTGTGAACCAGCGTATTTATCAGTTGCTGGATGAAACCAATGTTGATGATGTTAAGCAATTAGCCAAGGCTGGCGCACAGATCCGCCAGTGGGTGATTGAAACCCCATTTACGTCTCAACTCGAACAAGATATCCATGATGCCTACCTGAAATTGTCTGAAGGTGAACCTGGTGCTTCTTTCGCCGTGCGTTCTTCCGCAACCGCAGAAGATATGCCGGACGCCTCTTTTGCCGGACAGCAGGAAACTTTTTTGAATGTGCAGGGCATTGATGCTGTGATGGTTGCCATCAAACATGTCTTTGCGTCACTTTTCAACGATCGTGCTATTTCTTATCGTGTCCATCAGGGATATGACCACCGTGGTGTTGCACTTTCTGCTGGCGTTCAGCGCATGGTGCGTTCTGATTTGGCATCGTCAGGTGTTATGTTCACGATTGATACTGAATCAGGTTTTGATCAGGTCGTGTTCATTACATCCGCCTATGGCTTGGGTGAGATGGTGGTACAAGGTGCAGTAAACCCTGATGAGTTCTATGTCCATAAACCTACGTTGATGAATAATCGTCCTGCGATAGTGCGCCGTAATCTCGGTTCTAAAAAAATACGTATGGTTTATGCCGATAGTAAAGAGCACGGAAAACAAGTGTGTACAGAAGATATTCCGGATGAATTACGCAATCGTTTTTCTTTGACTGACAGTGAAGTGGAAGAGCTGGCAAAACAAGCCTTATTGATTGAAAAACACTATGGCCGCCCGATGGATGTTGAATGGGCAAAAGACGGGCACAACGGCAAGCTCTATATTGTACAGGCCCGTCCTGAAACCGTGCGGTCAAATCAGCAGGTAATGGAGCGCTACCAGCTCAATGAACAGGGCAGTGTGCTGGTGGAAGGCCGGGCGATTGGGCATCGTATCGGTGCCGGAACTGTCAAAGTTATCCATGACCTTGGGGAAATGGATCGCATTCAGGCAGGTGATGTATTAGTGACGGACATGACCGACCCGGATTGGGAACCGATCATGAAAAAAGCAGCAGCGATTGTCACCAACCGGGGAGGACGTACCTGCCATGCAGCCATCATTGCCCGTGAGTTAGGCATCCCAGCCGTTGTTGGTTGCGGAGATGCGACTGAACGTCTGAAAGAGGGACAGCAGGTGACTGTTTCCTGTTCAGAAGGTGATACGGGTTTCGTTTACCTGAATAAATTGGATTTCAGTATCCAGAGTTCTCAGATTGATGAGCTGCCCAAACTAGATGTCAAAATCATGATGAATGTGGGCAATCCTGATCGTGCATTTGATTTTGCTTGCTTGCCAAATGAGGGTGTTGGTCTGGCTCGTCTGGAATTTATCATTAACCGAATGATTGGGGTTCATCCTCGCGCTCTACTTGAGTTTTCCCAACAGCCCTCTGAATTGCAGGAACAGATTAGGGCATTGATGGTTGGATATGATGATCCTATTGAGTTTTATGTTGGTCGGTTGACTGAAGGAATTGCGACATTAGCGGCAGCATTTTGGCCAAAACGTGTCATTGTGCGTCTGTCAGATTTCAAGTCCAATGAATATGCAAATTTAGTCGGCGGGGATAAGTACGAACCGCACGAAGAGAACCCGATGTTAGGTTTCCGGGGGGCTGGTCGTTACGTTTCAGATAGTTTCCGCCAGTGCTTCGCTTTGGAGTGCGAAGCGATCAAGCGTGTACGCAATGTGATGGGATTAACTAATGTTGAAGTGATGGTTCCATTTGTACGTACTGTGGCTCAGGCTGAAGCGGTGGTGGCTGAGCTAGCCTCTCAAGGTCTGAAACGTGGAGAGAATGGGCTGAAAGTCATCATGATGTGCGAGATCCCATCAAATGCATTATTGGCAGATCAATTCCTTGAACATTTTGACGGTTTTTCAATTGGCTCAAATGATATGACACAGCTGGCTTTGGGATTGGATCGCGATTCTGGCATCGTCTCTGAGTTATTTGACGAACGTAATGATGCGGTGAAACAATTACTTTCCATGGCGATTCAATCGGCCAAGCGTCAGGGAAAATATGTTGGTATCTGTGGTCAAGGGCCTTCAGACCATGAAGATTTTGCTGAATGGCTAATGAAAGAGGGAATTGACAGTTTATCGTTGAATCCTGATACGGTAGTAAAAACTTGGATTTCTCTGGCTGCAAATAATTAGTTAAAGATAATTCAGGCGTAAATTAAAAGCCTGCCAGAAATAGGTGCAGGCTTTTATATTCTATGCGGCATGATTTTTTTTAACACGGGTGATTAATTAATAGAAGAGAAAAATTAAAAAGCTAAAAAAAGCTCAAAAAAAAGCCTATCATGGGCTGACAGGCAAAGACTACACACAGCAATATATGTATTACTTCATTGAACTCCGCCTATGGCGTTATAGACTGAGTTGGCAATAACTGGGAAACATTCGTTTCGATAGAAAGAATACTAATTTAATAAATAAGTTTATTCATTAAGAATCCTCTTAATAAATAGAGTTAAGAAAAATAAATTTCAATAATATAACTTTTTTGTAACAATTTTTCTTTGGGAGTTTATTATTTTTAAGGATTGAATTTATATTTACGATAAACCATGGATGATATATTCATCAATTTTATAATTGCGCGGAAATATTATTTTTCCGCACAATTATTATGTCATTTTATAGTCTTTTCTTGAAAGTATATATCAGTATCATCTATTTTACTTTCTGGTTTAGGAACTTCATTCATCCATGCCAATAGCAAACGGTAAGAAACAGCCAGTACCACGGGACCAATAAATAATCCGATTACACCCAGTGAAAGTATGCCGCCGATTACGCCGGTAAGAATTAAAACCATGGGCAAGTCGGCACCAAGACGGATGAGGAAAGGACGAAGGACACCGTCCATTGTAGTCAGAATGAGGCTCCAGACGACTAAAAGGGTCCCCCAAGTTGTTTCTCCTGTCCAATAAAGCCACGCGATAGATGGAATAAGGACCAGAAGAGGCCCAAGCTGAGCAACACAGCACACAAACATAAGCACAGTAAGTATCATTGGATAGGGAATCCCTGCGATAGCCAGACCAATTCCACCCGCGATAGCTTGTACCAATGCTGTGACAACGACACCAAGTGCTACGGCGCGGATGGATTGCGCGGCCAGCAGTACGACCGCATCACCGCGTTTGTCCGCCAATCGGATGGCAAAGTGGCGAATACTCAGCATAACATGCTCGCCTTTCCAATAAAGCAATACACTGAACATCACCATGAGCGCCATATGGAAAAGGAAACGACCTGCATTAGCGGCTTGGGCAAAAAACCAAGTTGCCGCTTTGCCGATATAGGGAGGGATTTTGTTCAAAAGCATGTTACTGCCATCAGCAATCAGATCCTGCCATTTAAGATATAGATCATCACCAACGACGGGTATCCGGCTGAGCCATTCTAATTGTGGCAATTGAAATGCAGAAGGGGATTTCGCCCAGGCAATCAGTGGGGCACTGTTTTCCACCAGGCTACCGACAAGTAATGCGATGGGGATAACAAATAATAAGACTAATAGCAATGTCATGACAGAAACGGCGATCCAACGTTTCCCCCATAACCGTTGTTGTAATTTTTCCAATAACGGCCAAGTTGCGATGACAACCATACCTGACCAAATGAACCCCAACACAAAGGGGCTTAAGACCCAAAAACTGGTCGTAATCAGCAATAAAATGAAGAATAGTGCAAATAGCAGTTTGGGTAGATCGTGATGTGATTGCGATTTTTCCATGAAATGATTTCTCTTAGCAATTGAAAATACTGTTAGCAGTAACAATGGTAATCAAATATAACGTTATTTCACTGGTTGCTCAAAATAGATAAATATTGTGATATTGTTAAAAGCCTTCCTGCTCAGAGAATTGTCTGAGCTACGTTATCCAAGATAGTATATAAATAGAGCAATGTGGATACTAATTAGAAAAGGGGCAACTAGCCAATGATCCCACGTATATCACAAGCCCCCCATGTCAGTGAACTGGCACAGGAATATTTGACTGCACTGAAAGAAGCTGGCTTTACTGGAGACACCGCCAGTAGTTACGCTGATAGACTGACCATGGCGACAGATAACAGTATTTATCAGCTGTTGCCGCAAGCCGTCGTCTTTCCCCGCTCTGGTGCTGATGTTGTATTGCTGACAAGAATAGCTGCTGAGGAGCATTTTCAAACCCTGACATTTACCCCACGTGGCGGGGGAACAGGTACGAATGGGCAATCACTCAATAATGGTATTGTAGTGGACATGTCCCGCTACATGAATCGTATTTTGGAAATCAATCCGGAACAAGGATGGGTCAGAGTCGAAGCTGGTGTTATCAAAGATCAACTTAATCAATATTTAAAACCTTTCGGTTATTTTTTCTCTCCAGAACTTTCAACCAGTAATCGCGCTACATTGGGCGGAATGATCAATACAGATGCTTCCGGTCAGGGATCGTTGGTTTATGGTAAAACCTCGGATCACGTATTGGGTGTGCGGGCTGTTTTATTGGGGGGAGAAATGTTCGATACCCGGCCTATGAGCACCGAATTGGCGGAATCGATTGCTCAGGAAAAAACCATCATAGGCGGTATCTATAAAACCGTGCTGGAACGTTGCCGTGAACAACGTGAGCTAATCATTGAGAAATTCCCTAAGCTTAACCGATTCCTGACAGGGTATGATTTGCGTCATGTATTCAGCGATGATATGCAGTCCTTTGATCTCACCCGTATTTTAACAGGCTCTGAAGGCACACTGGCGTTTATTACTGAAGCGACATTGGATATTACACCGTTGCCAAAAGTTCGGCGGTTGGTGAATGTTAAATATGATTCCTTTGATTCAGCCCTGCGCAATGCCCCTTTTATGGTGGAAGCGAATGCGCTGTCTGTTGAAACAGTCGACTCTAAGGTACTCAATCTGGCACGTGAAGATATCATTTGGCATTCAGTGAATGCATTGATTACTGATGTACCTGATAAGGATATGCAAGGACTGAATATTGTCGAATTCAGTGGCAATGACGTACAGCAAATTGATCGGCAGCTGGCTGATCTTTGTCTGCGCCTTGATGAATTGATGGAAAAAAATCAGGCCGGGATCATTGGTTATCAAACCTGCCATGATTTGATGGATATTGAACGCATTTATGCCATGCGGAAAAAATCTGTCGGATTGCTCGGTAACAGCAAAGGAGCGGCCAAACCGATTCCGTTTGTTGAAGACACTTGCGTTCCTCCCCAATACCTTGCCGATTATATTGTTGAATTCCGCCAGCTTCTGGACAGCCACAAACTGAATTACGGTATGTTCGGGCATGTGGATGCTGGTGTGTTGCATGTGCGGCCAGCACTGGATATGTGTGATCCTCAGCAGGAAATACTGATGAAGCAGATTTCCGATGAAATTGTTCGTTTGACAGCCAAATATGGTGGTTTGCTGTGGGGTGAGCATGGTAAGGGATTTCGGGCGGAATACAGTCCTGCCTTTTTTGGCGAAATTTTATATAACGAATTACGCCGAATAAAAGCGGCATTTGATCCACTTAATCGACTCAATCCGGGAAAAATATGTCCACCGATTGGAATTGATGCCCCAATGATGAAAGTTGATGCAGCCAAACGTGGGACCTATGATCGTACAATTCCTGTTAATGTGAGAAGCGCATTTCGCGGTGCGATGGAATGCAATGGTAATGGCTTGTGCTTCAATTTTGATGTCAAAAGCCCGATGTGCCCTTCAATGAAGATCAGCCAGCATCGCATACATTCTCCGAAAGGCAGGGCAACCCTTGTCAGGGAATGGTTGCGGCTTTTGACTGAACAGGGGGTTGAACCTAAATTATTGGAGCAAGGGCTGACTCATGAACGCCCCAGTCTGCGGGGATTGATTGAAAAAACACGTCATAGTTGGCAGGCATGGCGGGGTGAATATGACTTCTCACATGAAGTAAAAGAGTCTATGTCAGGCTGTCTGGCGTGTAAGTCTTGTTCGACACAATGCCCGATTAAGATTGATGTACCTTCGTTCCGTGCACGTTTTTTGGCACTTTATCACAGCCGTTATCTGCGTCCGTTGCGCGATCACATCGTTGCTAATGTTGAACACAGTACGCCATTAATGGCAAAAACGCCCCGGATATTTAACTTTTTCCTGAAACAGTCATGGGTACAAAAAGCCAGTCAACATAGCATTGGAATGGTTGATCTACCGTTACTTTCTTATCCTACATTGCAACAGCAGCTGGCAGGTCATTATGCCGCAAGGACAACACTGGAGCAGCTAGAAACCCTATCACCATCCCAGCGGGCCCAACATGTGCTCATTGTTCAAGATCCTTTTACAAGTTACCACGATGCAGAAGTTGTTTCTGACTTTGTGCAACTGGCAGAAAAGCTGGGACGTAAACCCGTATTATTGCCATTTTCACCTAATGGCAAAGCACAGCATGTTAAAGGGTTTCTGAACCGTTTTGCCAAGACAGCAAAGAAAACGGCTGATTTTCTTAATCGGGTAGCGCGGTTGGGTATTCCTATGGTGGGAGTCGATCCTGCTTTAGTCCTGTGCTATCGAGATGAGTACAACGAGACTCTTGGTGAGCAGCGGGGGGATTTTGCAGTCCAATTGGTTCATGAATGGTTAATCAGTATTTTGCCGGAAAAAATGCCACAAGAAAAAAGTGATGATTCAATTTCTATCCAAGAGTGGTATTTACTGGGTCACTGTACAGAAGTGACGGCATTACCTAATAGCAGTAAGCAATGGAGTGATATCTTCCGCCATTTTGGTCACCAATTGAATAATATCAGTGTGGGATGCTGTGGCATGGCTGGCACATATGGCCATGAACAGAAAAATTTTGAGAACTCGATCGGTATCTACAAGCTTTCATGGACACCGGCATTGGAAAGCCTTTCTTCAGAACATTGTCTGAGTACAGGGTATTCATGTCGTAGTCAGGTGAAACGCATAGAAGGAAAGCGACTTAAACATCCATTACAAGCCTTATTGGAGATAGTGACGTGATTTGGAAACGTAATATAGATGTGAATATGCTTAATCAGCTGAATGATAAGTGTATGGTAGGACATGTAGGAATCGAATTTACTCAACTTGGCAATGATTTTATTGAAGCAATAATGCCCGTTGATCAACGAACAAAGCAGCCATTTGGCATTCTGCATGGTGGCGCTTCTGTCGTATTGGCTGAAACACTGGGCTCGCTTGCGGGCTATCTTTGTTCGGAAGGTGAACAGAAAGTAGTGGGGGTAGAAATCAATGCCAACCATCTTAAATCTGTTCGTGAAGGCATGGTTAAAGGGGTTTGTAAACCTATTCATCTGGGCCGATCACATCAGGTTTGGCAGATTGATATTTACAATGAACAAGAACAATTGTGCTGTACATCTCGTCTGACAACTGCTTTATTATCATAGCATTACCCTATTGTTTCATTGCGTTTTATTCCTGCCAGTATCTGGCTGGCGGGAATGACTTGATATAGTTCGCCGTGAATGGGATAGAATAGTCGCGCAAAGTAGGCTATTAATTAACCATAAACTTTCAAGTATCATTTCAGGGAGCATGTATGAAGCGATTTTTAACTTTTATTGGCATGTTCTTGATTGGCATCTTATCGTTTGGTGGATTGGCTAATATTGCCCGCGCTATCGAGTATCCACTGCCACCTGCCAACAGTCGCCTGCTTGGAGAGAATTCAACTTATATTGTATCTGATGATGGCCTTTCGTTGGAATTCATTGCAGCCAAATACCAAATAGGTTTATTGGCAATGCTGGAAGCTAATCCGGGGGTCGATCCGTATTTACCCGAAGCGGGAACGGAGCTCATTATTCCATCACAAATGTTGCTTCCTGATACTCCTCGTCAGGGTATTGTTATCAATCTGGCAGAACTCAGGCTCTATTATTTTCCCAATGGGAAAAAGCATGTCATCGTATACCCTATCGGGATAGGTCAGCTTGGACGCAATACGCCAACAATGACAACGTCTGTGAGCCAGCTTATCAAGAATCCGACATGGACACCAACCACCAATATCCGCAAAGATTACGCCAGTCGTGGAATTACTTTACCTGCTGTGATGCCGGCAGGGCCAGATAACCCAATGGGAGACTTTGCCTTGCGCTTGGCGGCTGGGCGTGGTGAATATCTGATCCATGGTACAAATGCGAATTTTGGTATTGGTATGCGAGTCAGTTCGGGATGCATTCGTTTACGGCCTGATGATATTGAGGATCTGTTCAGCAACGTTCCCCGTGGAACCCGCGTCCAGATCATTAATGAGCCTGTGAAATACGCAGTGGAACCTGATGGTAAACGTTATGTGGAAGTTCACCAACCACTCTCTAGAAAAGAAACTGATGATCCACAAAGTATGCCAATCCAGCGCTCTGAAGGGTTGATGAAGTTCATTGAGGAGCGAGAAACGGATGAAACTCTTGTCGATAAAGCGCTTATTCGCCGTTCAGGAATGCCGGTATTGGTCAATAAAGGTTAGTGTATTTAGTGTTGCGGTATCGTTTACGGTTTTGGGGAATTAATTAGATTCAGGCCATAAAAATGGCGTACTGTGTACGCCATTTTTGTTACTTTTAACAAGTTTATTTCTTGTATGTACGAACTTGGTTATTGAGGCGTTGATTTGCACGAGCAGCTTCGTCTTTGGCTGACTGTACATCAGAGCGAATAGAACTGAGGTCATTGCTCAGCTGGTCAACTTTAGAACCCAGAGTTTGAACCTGAGAGGCCAATTGCTCAACTTTAGTCGCGCTTGAACAACCTGCTAACAGAGTAGAAGCCAGAATTACTGCACCAAATACAACTTTAGTACGATTCATCACAATACCCTCTAGATTAAGTTAATCTCCAAGTAGCCATCTAAGTATTACACAAACTATTTTAGAAAGAGAATAAATTTTTTCTATGAAAAAACTCTACTATCTCAAAATAAACCAATAATTTTTGGATTGCAGCAATAAAATGATAGAAGAATGGACGATTTAACCAGAACAGCACTAATTGCTACGTGATGTGTATTCCAGTTTTGCTATTTCAATATAATCACCCGAAAGCACATATTTCTATTTATTGTAACAGTAAGTGAGCGGTTGAATTATTATCAATAAATTGATGGGAATCATTGCGATATAGAAAATACTGGCCTTAAACATAAATGAAGGAAATTAATAAAGTATTCTTGTAGTAAGCATCTTTATGCAAGGGAGATAGAATAAATTATGTTGCAGTTGCCAGTTTGAGATTTTTTAAAATCCCAATTTTAAATTGGGGAATTTATCTGACCTGATTGTATATAGGTTGTAAAATTTACCATGAAGATGGTACGCCGTAGAAATATAAACAGGCCCATTTTATACTTGATAAATATGGGCCTTATCCATGATTAACAGTACTGCCCAAGATTAGGCAGCGCTGAATTCATGGTTCAAAATACCGGGGATTAAAGCACGTGAACAGAAGAGGTATTTGTTGTACCACTTGGCACCAGTGCGCCGGATACCATGACAACGATGTCACCTTGATGTGCCATGCCACTTGCCAGAGCAGCTTCTTTACCAATACGGTAAAAATCATCAGTAGACGCGATTTCTTTAACAATCTGAGTGGAAACACCTTTAACCAACAGTAACTGACGGGCAGTTATTTCATTAGTAGTCAAAGCAAGAATTGATGCGTTAGGGAAATACTTGCGGATAGAACGTGCAGATTTACCGCCATAAGTTGCCACTACGATCAGTGGTGCGTCCAGTTTTTCAGCAATTTCAACAGCACCACGGCTGACCGCTTCGGTAACGCGCAGTTTCTGGGTTTTGGTATTTTCAATTCGGCTATTCATAACGCGGTCTGTGCGTTCACAAATAGTTGCCATAATAGAAACGGCTTCAACAGGATATTTCCCTTTAGCACTTTCACCGGAAAGCATCACTGCATCAGTGCCGTCTAAAATTGCGTTAGCAACGTCACCAGCTTCAGCGCGGGTAGGGCGTGGATTTTTGATCATGGAATCGAGCATTTGAGTTGCAGTGATAACAACTTTACGGGCTGCGTTACATTTTTCGATCATCATTTTTTGTGCGAAGATAACTTCTTCTACCGGGATTTCAACACCCAGATCGCCACGAGCAACCATGATACCGTCTGATGCTTCCAGAATCTCATCGAAATTATTCAGACCTTCCTGATTTTCGATTTTGGAAATGATTTGAATATGCTCGCCGCCATGAGCTTTCAAGTGCTCACGAATTTCCAGTACATCGGCGCGTTTGCGGATAAAGGATGCAGCGATAAAATCTACACCTTGCTCACAACCGAATACCAAATCTTGTTTATCTTTTTCTGCTAATGCTGGCAGGTTGATGGAAACATTTGGCAGATTAACGCCTTTATTTTCACCTAAATCACCGTTGTTCAATACTTCACAGATGACTTCGGTTGCTGTGATGTCTTTGACGGTCATGGCTATCAAACCATCATCGACCAATACGGTGTTGCCTGGTGCCAGATCTTCTGGCAGTCCTGAATAAGTGACGGCGACACGATCTTGGTTACCAATAACAGATTTATCTGTAGTAAAGGTAAAAGTCTGACCCGCAGTGAGGGAGACGTCATTACCATCTTCCAGTTTCATGGTGCGGATTTCAGGGCCTTTAGTATCCAGTAGAATTGCTGCTTTTTTGCCTGATTTCGCTGTGACCGAGCGAATATTTTTAATACGCTGACCATGTTCTTCGTAGTCACCGTGAGAAAAATTCAGACGCATTACATTCATGCCTGCATTGAGCAAGTCGGTCAATTTATTTTCGGATTCTGTTTTCGGCCCGATAGTACAAACAATTTTGGTTTTTTTCATGACAATCTATCTACTGGTTTTGTGGATTAAAGGAGTGAATTGCCAACCATTGTTGGATATACGCCAGCATCATCTGGTGTTATAAGTTGCGCAACATAATGGAAAACGGGTGGCAGAAAGCGTTAAATGGTTTTTTGTGTGTGAAGTCAGGTACGTGCAAACATGTGGACTTGATTCGACTAATCATCTGTAATTTTTTCTGAGTTCGGTAAATCAATTGGCTGAAACCATTCAACTTATGACGTGACAGCATTATAGAGACTAATTTCTGTGAAATGAATCAAAAAAACGGTTCTTGAAAAGATTTATAGATAGCAAGGGGAAAATAATCTTAATGATGTTAAAGAAATCAGGGGGTTGTTGCGCAAATAGGGAATAATTGATTTTTTAGTACATTGAATTAATTGATTGTCAATTAGCCAATAAAAGCAGATGCAAGAATAAATTGCAGTAAGGAAATAAACAGTTTAACGAGGGATTTGAAGATAAAAAGAGATTTTTTGATTTATGGTGCGTCCGAGTGGACTCGAACCACCGACCCCCACCATGTCAAGGTGGTGCTCTAACCAACTGAGCTACGGACGCACATAAGATTTTTTTGATGCCAACCTGATATTTGGTGCGTCCGAGTGGACTCGAACCACCGACCCCCACCATGTCAAGGTGGTGCTCTAACCAACTGAGCTACGGACGCAATCTAAATTTCTGTGGTTGACAACGGGGACGAATATTAACGATCGCTGAGCTTTCTGGCAAGGGGAAAAATACAAATTCTTATTCAACTGCTCGCATTTACATCTCTTAGCGTGAATTTGCAGCTTTTCCCCTTGAATTAAAATCTATTGAATATAAATGACCTGAATTATCAAGTGGAACGTTTCAGGACCAAATGAGCCGACTGTTTTTGTGTCCAGAAAATTCGATAGCCAATCATTAACGCCGCTGCGGTTAAACCAATAATGAATCCAATCCAGAAGCCCTGTGGTCCCATTGGCTCAGTAACATAATCAGTCAGCGCCAAAATATAACCACTAGGCAGTCCTAAACCCCAATAAGAGATGAAAGTGATAACAAAGATAGAACGAGTATCTTTATACCCACGTAAAACTCCCGACCCGATAACCTGAACGGCATCAGAAAGTTGATAAATGGCTGCAAACAGCATCAGGTGTGAGGCTAAAATGACCACTTCAGGATTATCGTTATACATAAATGCGATTTTCTCGCGGAACAATATCGTGAAAGTGGCTGTAATACAGGCAATGATTAAACCAACAGCAATACTGGTATAAGCAGCTACCTTGGCACCTTCGGTGGATTGCTGACCAAGGCTATAGCCAACTCGAATAGTTGCTGCGATCCCCAATGACAGCGGGAACATAAACATCATTGAGCTGAAGTTGAGTGATATCTGGTGTCCGGCAACGGCAACAACCCCAAGCGGGGAAACCAACAATGAAACAACAGCAAAAAGTGTAACCTCAAAGAACATTGCCAGAGCAATAGGTAAGCCGAGCAGAAAAATACGTTTTTGTGTATACCATTCAGGGCTGGAAAAGTTATTAAATGTTTGAATATCCCTCTGGGAAGGAGAATGTTTCACATATGCAAATAATAACAGGAACATGACCCAGTAGACTGTTGCCGTTGCAACACCGCAGCCTACTCCACCCAATTCCGGCGCACCAAATTTACCGTAAATGAAGATGTAGTTAATGGGAATATTGACTAATAATCCAGCAATGCCGATTAACATCCCGGGCTTGGTTTTTGATAGTCCTTCACATTGACCGCGCAAAACCTGAAAGAACAAATAACCGGGAGCTCCCCACATAATGGCGTGGATAAAACGCGTCGCTTTTTCCGCCAATACAGGATCGATATTATGTTGTGCTTCGATAATAAATCGGCTGTTATACAACACTGCGATAATGAGGATTGAAAGGAAAGTTGCGAGCCAGAATCCTTGTTGAATTTGACCTGCGACATTTTTTCTTTGGCCGGAGCCATTCATGTGTGCAACGATTGGTGTTAAAGCAAGTAATAACCCCTGACCGAATAAAATAGTCGGTAACCAGATTGATGTACCAACGGCAACCGCTGACATCTCAACAGCACCAGCTTTACCAGCCATGACTGTATCGACAAACCCCATCGCAGTTTGTGAAAATTGTGCAATTATGACGGGAATTCCCAGAGCGAGCAAACTACGCGCTTCATTTAAATATTTCTGCACGTACTACACCTTTTTTGATTGAAAATTAACTAGAAGAATGAAGGATATTTCTGCGAGCAAACGATGTTAATAATAAATGTATCGCTTATAAGCTTTCGTATTGTATAGGACTCATTTTATTAATCAAATCGCTGCTCTGTGCTTATACTCAAAAATCAGGGGGAATCGCCATCCCCCCGGGAGCATAGACTGAGTTACTTTAAAGAGCCATTCACAGATAATGTTTGATGCAGACACCGGATTTGTTCACTTTGATCAACCCCCGAAGTCCTGAGCAGTGAATGGTAGATAAAAACGTCGATTAAATTGAATTTTTAATAACTAAACCGGTATTTGTTGGGTCAAGCAGGGATTTACATTCAACTGAAATAGTGTGTAAACGCGATGGGTGGGTTAAACTAACTTGTTATGTGCAAAATATGAAAGAGGTTCCCATGTTTACAGGTATCGTTCAGGGAAAAGCACCGATCGTTGCTATTAATGAAAAAATGCATTTTCGAACTCATGTTGTTAAATTTCCGGCTGAATTATTACCCGGAATTGAAACAGGGGCTTCTGTTTCCCACAATGGTTGTTGTTTAACTGTGACGAAGATAGATGACGACTTAGTTAGTTTTGATTTGATGAAAGAAACGCTGCGTCTGACCAATCTGGGTGACCTTAAGGTTGGTGATATTGTTAATCTGGAAAGGGCTGCTAAATTTGGTGATGAGATCGGCGGGCATTTGATGTCCGGTCATGTTATTACAACAGCCGAAATTGCCAAGATATTTACTTCAGAAAATAACCATGAAATTTGGTTCCGAATTCACGATAAGCAATTGATGAAATATATCCTGCATAAAGGGTTTATTGGCATTGATGGTATCAGCCTGACTGTTGGCGATGTAGTGAACAATCGTTTCTGTGTGCATTTGATCCCGGAAACATTGGAGCGTACAACTCTGGGTAAAAAGCGTTTAGGACAAAAGGTTAACATTGAGATTGATCCACAAACTCAAGCGATTGTAGATACCGTTGAACGGGTCATGGCACAGAAAGAGCAGGAAAAGTTACTGTTACAGACTGAGGAACAATAAAAATTTTGCCAAGTTATGGTAAAAATTTTTATGAAAAAGGCATTCAATAGGATGCGAAAGCTACAGAAATGTGATTTCTGTAGCTTTGGGTTCTCTATTCGTAGAGCGATTTATTATCTCGGTACTCTCAATCCCTTATCAATCCCTTGCGGACTGAACACAACTTGCCATAGCTGAATATCCCTTGCACGAAATGCACCCGCGCAGGCATTCAGGTAATAACTGAACATCCGTTTAAAGCGTGGGCTATAGTTATGCTCTATTTCGTGCCAGCTTGCTATGAATCGTTCATACCATGCCATCAGTGTTTTGTCGTAATCGGCACCAAAATTGTGCCAATCTTCCATAACAAATTTTCCATTACTTGCTTTGGCAATTTTTGAAATTGATGGTAAGCAACCGTTGGGGAAAATGTACTTGCTGATCCATGAGTCGACACCAGTTTTATCACGATTGGAACCGATAGTATGGAGAAGGAATAGACCGTCAGGCTTCAGATTTTTTTTCACTATATCAAAATAATTGGCATAATTTTTAGGGCCAACGTGTTCAAACATACCGACAGAAACAACGCGATCAAATTGGAGATTCAGGGTTCGGTAATCTTCAAGGATAATTTTTACATCCAGATTTTTACAGCGCTCTTGGGCATATTTTTGTTGCTCGGCTGAAATTGTTAACCCTGTGACAGATACACCGTAGTTTTTAGCAGCATAAGAGGCTAATCCTCCCCATCCACAGCCAATATCCAATAAAGTCATACCTGGAGATAACTGTAATTTTTCGCAAATCAGGCGGAGTTTATGGGATTGAGCTTCTTCCAACGTATCTGTGTCTTTCCAGTAACCACAGGAATATTGCATATAAGGGTCAAGCATTCGGGTAAAAAGATCATTACCCAAATCATAGTGTTCTTCGCCGACAATCCAGGCCCGTTTTTGGGATTGTAAATTAAATATGCGAGAGATAAGTATTTTTAAAATATCTCTAATATTTTTAGGAATACGATATTCCAAACCTGCCCGTAATACTTTATGGAAGAAAATATCAAGCCGATCACATTCCCACCAACCATCCATATAACTTTCACCCAGCCCCAGAGAGCCTTCTTTCAACACTCTTTTATAGAAGTCGGGGTTTTTGATGCGTATATCGAAAGGGCGCTTGCCGTTGATTTCAATATCAGCTTCCTGAAGTAATTCATGGACGATCCTATGCCAAGAATCAGTTATTGTTTTTTTATCTTCAACGAAAGATGAACTCATATACTCTCCAACAATTGTGTGATGGAATTTTGAGGCGTCACTTTGTAGCTGATTTTTATTATGTTAAAACCATGAAGGTTTATTTGGAAATGAAACAGAAATTATAAAAAAGCATTTATTGCCTATTCATCCTGAAATCAAATAGGGCCTCAGTGCCCTGAATAACCTCAAATTCCGAATTTTTAGAATAATGAATCTGTATGAGTATATGATTGAAATAATATTTAAACAATAATCTAAAGGCTACATTATCTGCAACCTTTAGATAATAATGTTCTTAATTATTATTTTTTTGAGAAACCATTTGATTTATGTTTAGCCAATTTTTCCGACATTTTTCTTCTGTAACCAATAACCTAACGCCATAGGGATAACAGTAGAAACCATAATGGTTGTCGTGGATAAGAGCGGATATTTCATAAATATAGAAACTATCATGCTGGCAATAAAACAAAGACCTAATTGAAGGGAGTTTTGCAATGCAGCAGCCTTACCGCTGTCCTTAGGATAAACGGAGAGTGCATTTGCCACGGCGATTGGATAGGATGCGCCGTTCATTGCAGCCATAAAGCAAAAAGGAACGAGAATAGCCATAAATGAAGGCTCCCCGAAGATGGAAAGCAAGTAAATGGCAATCATGCTGACAGCATAACCTACCAGCAAAAATGGGAATACCGTCTCACTTTTCACTTTCTCCAATAAGATGCGGCAACCATACCCGCCGATCATAAATGCCAGAGTTTGAGGAATATAGCTCAGACCAATATCGGTTGGGTCATAACCCATGTTCTTCAAAATAGTGGGTGAACCTGTTAACCAGGCAAAAAAACCAGCACTGCAAGAAGCATAGATCAATACATTTCCGTTAAAAACAGGGGAGTTGAGTAATGTAAAGAAAGAAATTGTCTTCTTATCGGTGTTGGTTTCGATACAACGCTTTTTATTTGTCAGGACCAGTGTTGGCAGCAACAGTAGGAGTGTCACTATCATTAAAACAAGGAAGATGATTCTCCAACCTGTATGTGACAACAACCATGCGCCCAATAAAGGTGCGAGGGCGGGGGAAAGCGCGACCAGAGGCATAATCATCGCAAAAACCCGTTTAGCGCGTTCTGCATCATACCGATCAACGACCAAAGCCTGCCATGAAACCGCAGCAGAACAGACACCAACAGCCTGAATGAACCTCAGCACAAGCAACTGTGTGGCATCAGTTATCCAGAGCATCCCTAAACAGCTAATGGAAAACAGAGACAATCCGATAATAAGAACAGGTTTTCTTCCTAAGTGGTCAGATAATTGTCCCCATAACAGTTGGGCAAAAGCAAAACCAGCAAGAAAAATACTGAGACTCGCACTAATGGCATTTTCTGATGTACCTAATTCTGCTCTCATGGCACCAAAAGCAGGTAGGTACATATCGATGGCCAAATAACCGAGCATACTCAGCCCGGCGAGATAAAACATGAATGAAATTGAGTTTTTATTGTTTGTCATTGTGTCAATAAATCGGTGTGGTAATTGATAAGGAAGTCATCGGCTTATTCTATATGGCATGTTTTTTACTTGTGAAACGGTAATATTTGCAACATGCTGTGAAAAAAATTGAAAGGAAGATTTATGTGGTCTGAATACTCTCTGGAAGTCGTTGATGCCGTTGCCAGAACAGGAAGTTTCAGTTCGGCAGCATCAGAACTTCATCGCGTACCTTCTGCTATCAGCTATACGGTAAAACAACTTGAAGAATGGTTAGCGGTTCCGCTATTTGAACGTCGTCATCGTGATGTGGATTTAACTGAAGCAGGCGCTATTTTTGTCAAGGAAGCTCGTTCTGTTATCAAAAAAATGAATCACACCAGACATCTATGCCAGCAAGTTGCTAACGGCTGGCGGGGACAATTTAGTATCGCGGTTGATCAAGTTGTAAAGCCTGAGCGGACTCTCCGGTTAATTCTGGATTTTTATCGACATTTTCCCGACATAGAATTGTTTATCTATCCTGAAGTTTTCAATGGCGTCTGGGATGCGCTAGTAGATGGGCGGGTAGATCTGGCTATTGGCGCAACACGTGCTTCGCCCGTCGGTGAACGATATAGTTTCAGGGATATGGGGTTTATGCCTTGGTTATGTGTAGCCAGTCCTGAGCATGATTTGGTGAGGATAGCGGAAAAATTAAATGACGACCAAATGCGACCTTATCCCAGTCTGTGTCTTGAGGATACATCACGTAATTTACCTAAGCGCAATACATGGGCTGTGGATAACCAAAGGCGATTGGTCGTTCCCGATTGGGATGCCGGTTTGAATTGCCTCATGGATGGATTGTGCGTGGGAATGGTGCCTGAGCACCGGGCACTACCACTCATCCGTAAAGGCAAACTGACCACACTCGAACTCGAACAACCATTACCTGATAGTCCATGTTGCTTGGCTTGGTCACAAAAAAGCCATTCTCCAGCATTAAGTTGGTTGCTTGATTATCTCGGAGATAGAGAAACACTTAATGCTGAATGGTTACAAGAAAATTAACGATTAACGGCGATAGTCAATAAATGGTCCATCTGCGACAGAGCGTCGCTCAACGAGACGTGGGTGGACTTCAATAGTCTGTGCATCCTCACGTTTATTGACTATTCTGTCCAATAACATTGAAAAGGCCATTTGTCCCAAACGTTCTTTGGGCTGGTGGATGGTTGTTAAGGCTGGTGTAAAGTAGCGGGCATTACGGATATTGTCATAACCAATGATAGAAATATCTTGTGGAACACGTAATCCTAGCTCATCAGCCGCACAAATCGCACCCATTGCCATGACATCCCCACCGCAAAAAACCGCAGTAGGACGATGTTTCTGGTTCAGGATCTTACACATAGCTTGATAACCGGATTCCGGTTCAAAATCACCCTGAACTATCCACTCATCCCGAATGGCAATATTGCCTTCTTTCAGCGCCTTGAGAAAACCTTGGTGACGCCCGCCCCCGGTATTTCTGGCTAATGGCCCAGGAATAGCCGCAATATCCCGATGACCGCGTTCAATAAGATAGCGACCAGCTAGGTAACCACCATGAAAAGCGTTATCAATAATTGCATCGGTAAAATCTCCTCTGGATTCTCCCCAATCCATAACCACCATGGGAATATTGCGGTAGTCTTCCAGCATCCCCAAAAGTTGCTCCGGGTATTCTGAACACATTACCAGCAAACCATCTACGCGCTTTTGCGCCAACATGGCGAGATAAGCTTTTTGTTTATCGGGATCGTTATGAGAATTACATAAAATTAGTGTATAGCCTTTGCTGTAGCAGCTATTTTCAACAGATTCTATGATTTCAGCAAAATAAGGGGCTTCACTTGATGTCGCCAGCAATCCGATAGATTTAGTATGGTTAACTTTCAAACTACGGGCAACGGCGCTGGGTGAATAATTCAGTTCTTTAATGGCCGCCCAAACTGCGGTCTTTGTATCTTCGGCGACGAAACGGGTTTTATTGATAACATGGGATACGGTTGTGGTTGAAACACCAGCGCGTTTAGCCACATCTTTAATCGTTGCCATGATAAAAAGGACTCCTGACCTTATGGTCTAAATTTACAGATCTTTGTTAGTTGTTTGCCAGTATAGTTATATATGGGAGGGCAACTGGCAATAATTTAACGATAAACCCTGAATTTTGTCTGATCTAGCGCAAAAGTGAAAGTAATAATCGATGCTATAAAGTATATGTATCAAATATCACAGTGCGATACTTAATCATCATGATGAATAATCACTTAAAATTTATGGTATCGCTGAAGCTTAACTTTCACTTGAGGATGTTCTATGGATACAGATCTTAAATTGGGGTTATTGACTGCCTGTAGTGCATTAATAATGATTGTTTTTTTGGGGAGTCTTTGTCTGATCTAACCAAGATCCAGAAAAAGAATTGAAGTGTATACTGGCCTGATTCAAGGGCAGATTTCCGATATTCATGCATTCCTGAATGGGAAAACCTGCCCTTTGTTATTTAAAATTGGCGCGAGAATTTATCTCATTAAGCCAGATTTTTTTCAACGAATTCCCAGTTGACCAGAGCCCAGAAGTGCTCCAGATATTGAGGACGTGCATTGCGATAATCGATGTAATACGCGTGTTCCCATACGTCAACGGTCAGAACTGGTTTATCTTCGCCAGTCAATGGAGTTGCTGCGTTGGAAGTATTGGCGATAGCCAGGCTGCCGTCAGTTTTCTTGACCAGCCATGTCCAACCAGAACCGAAGTTCTTCAGGGCTGCGTCAGTAAACTGCTGTTTGAACTCAGCAAAAGAACCGAAAGCACTGTTGATAGCATCTGCTACTCTTCCAGTTGGTTCGCCACCACCATTTGGTGACAGGCTGTGCCAATAAAAAGTATGGTTCCAGACTTGTGCTGCGTTATTGAAGATACCGCCTTCAGATGTTTTGATGATTTCTTCCAGGGATTTTCCGGAAAATTCAGTATCTTTAACCAGATTATTCAGGTTTACAACGTAAGTGTTGTGATGTTTTCCGTAGTGATATTCTAGAGTTTCTGCAGAAATGTGTGGTTCCAAGGCATCTTTGGCATAAGGTAATGCTGGTAATTCGAAAGACATTGCATGCTCCTTTTTAATATCGGGTTTTGGCTCTGCAAACCATTCACTAAGTAAGAGATTAATTCATGGACAGAGCAAATTTAAGTTTATTATCATGTTGCTATTTTGGTAATTATCTTAACAACTTTTCTGATAAATTACAGAGGAAAAGATGCTATTTAGCGGCGATATGGCGTAGAAATGCACTTTAATCCAGAATAAATACCAATAGTTAGAATAAAAATATCTACTGATTATTTGTTGCGAATCATGGAAAAAAACTGCCGCAGAAAGTTCTCAGTAGAAAGGTTAGGGATGAAAGTGGTATTCTGAATAAATCTTTTCTGATCCGGATGAATGGCTTTTACAGTTTTAAGGAAGCAAAATGACAATGACTAATATGCAATCTAATGCAATGGCTGGTAACACAACAGAGGCGATCATTGAGAAAATTGAACGCCAGATCAAAGAAAACCCAATCCTGCTGTACATGAAAGGCTCTCCAAAATTACCAAATTGTGGTTTTTCCGCGCAGGCAGTTCAGGCTTTATCTGCTTGTGGTGAACGTTTTGCTTATGTAGATATCCTGCAAAATCCCGATATCCGGGCTGAATTACCTAAATATGCCAACTGGCCGACATTTCCTCAGCTTTGGATTGATGGTGAATTGGTTGGAGGATGTGACATTCTGGTTGAAATGTATCAGCGTGGTGAATTACAAGCGTTGATCAAAGAGACTGCTGACAAGTACAGAGCTGATGAATAAGAAAAAGTCACATAATTCACCTGATTGATGACTGTTTTCCGTAAGCCCCATACTTACAAATAAGTATGGGGTTTGATACTTCAGGACTCGTTGTCAGCAGAAGCAGCAGAAGCAATAGAAGGCAATGGCCAGCCACCGAGTCGCTTCCAGCGATTGACGAGTTCACAGAACAGCAGGGCAGTCCGGTCGGTATCGTAAAGTGCGCTATGTGCCTGATTACTATCAAACGGAATTTCCGCAGTAATACAAGCTTTGGCAAGAATGGTTTGACCAAGAACCAATCCGCTGAGTGCCGCTGTATCAAAAGTGGCGAACGGGTGGAATGGATTGCGTTTAAGACCGGAACGCTCAGCCGCCGCCAGAACAAAATTATGATCAAAACTGGCATTATGGGCGACTATAATAGCTCGGTTACAGTTAGTGTCTTTCATCCCCTTGCGGATCATTTTGAAAATAGCGTGCAATGCCGTGTATTCACTAACCGCTCCCCGCAGAGGATTGGTAGGATCAATTCCTGTGAATGCCAGAGCGGCAGGATCAAGATTGGCTCCTTCAAAAGGGTCAATATGGAAATGTAATGTATCAGCAGGCATCAGCCAGCCTTCTTCATCCATTTTTAACGTGATTGCCGCGATTTCAAGTAAAGCATCTGTACGTGCATTAAAACCACCGGTTTCGACATCAATGACAACGGGATAGTAACCGCGAAAGCGTCCACTCAACATGTTTTGATCGTTTTTATTAGACATCTGATTTTCAGTTCTTAACTTCAAGGATTCTGTTTTTAACTCTGGAATAGTGAGTATTATGACAAAAATTGGAGTCCCTTGCAGAAGTAATACATATACCCAATAGATTTCAGGCTGTAGCATAGTGGCAAGGGAACGAATCCCCAGAAACATAGCTAACTGTATGTTTATAAGCATGTAACTGGGGAAGTGAGTGCAGCCAACAAATCTGCAACTGATTTATATAGGTGGGTATAATAAATTAATTTCCTAATGCACTGCTGGCACTTGTGTTTTCAATGAGTTCAATCTTATAACCATCTGGATCTTCAACAAATGCAATAACAGTTGTTCCACCTTTGACTGGTCCGGCTTCACGAGTAACTTTACCTCCCGCGAGCTTGATGCGTTCACAGGTTGCAGCGACATCATCGACACCTAAGGCAATATGCCCAAATGCGGTTCCCATTTCGTAGTTTTCAACATCCCAATTGTAGGTCAGTTCAATAACTGCACCCTGACTTTCATCGCTATAACCAACAAAAGCCAGAGAATATTTATACTCCGGGTTTTCACTGGTGCGAAGTAAACGCATACCCATCACTTGAGTATAGAAATCAATTGAGCGTTGCATGTTGCCAACACGGATCATAGTATGGAGTAAACGCATAATTACCTCTTGAATTTTATAGTCTTATTAAAATAGTCTCGTCGCGGAGTAAAAACAGTGCCTTATCGCGAACTTTGCTCATTAAGAACCCATCTCATTAAGCTATTCAAACTGCCTGCAACAATAAACGCCTACTGGGACAGGCTCTGACTGCCAATGCCTTTAACTATAACTTGTATAGATAAAATAATTCAATTTGTCCTTTCATCTATTTTGTTTCAAATGGTTATTATTTAATTTTTAATTAATATATCTGAAGCTTATACTACTGGATAAGAAAGCTTCCTCATGAGGAAGAGTTTGATAAATCTGAGGGCAGGAGGATTAGATGGCTGAACAATTAGAATTTTTTGCTATTCCAAACCCTTGTCGAGGGATTTGTGAATCTGATTCCCGTGGTTTTTGCCGAGGGTGTTATCGGAGCAGGGAAGAACGATTTATGTGGATAAAATTATCGGATAGTGAAAAAAGGAAGATATTTAGGTTATGTCGCAATAGATATCTAAGATTATTAAAATCAAAAGAAGGTTCTGGAAATAATATATCAGATCAGCCCGAATTATTTTAATTTTATTCTGAATTGATCAAAAAATAACACTTATATGAGTAATGGTTTAGGATTACCTTAAAAACAAAAAATATTTCCATTAATAAATGATATATTACATATATTATGTTGTATTTATTTGACATAAGTCGAATTAAATATCCTGTCTTATTGGCTGATTCAACCATTTCAGTAAAAATTTCTTATCAAATAATTATTTATTGAGCAATAAAAGAGCTAATTTGTTATCTTATTGTTTTTTATATTGTTTGATCTATCATTGACTCTATCTGTAAGAGAAAAATGATATTAATGTAAAAATATATAGATTAGTATTTGGATGGCGGTTATTCTTATAGAACTTTAACCGAGTGGAAATGTATATATTTTTGAAGGTTTGTGTTTTTTTTGTTGATATTTAAAAGTATAATAGTTTAATCGAGGTATTATTTTATACAGTTTATACCGTTGGTGGATTAATGCGCGATTTTATTCGATGCGCTGTAAAACTTCGCCCTTTAGGGTGACGAAGATGTCAACTTTGAATAACAAGCCAACGTGACACTAATTAGTTTATTGCGAAATTTCTGACTCTGTTAATGCAAGCATAATATAGAGTGCTTGTCCATTATTCATATGAATAAACTGATTGGATAATTCATTGATGTTATATGAGTCTCTAATTATAAGGAGGGGTAATTGGAATTGACATTGGGATCAGACCTTGCACGTTTAGTCCGTGTTTGGCGCGCTTTAATTGATCATCGTTTAAAACCGTTGAAATTAACACAGACGCATTGGGTTACTCTATACAATATTAGTCAGCTGCCACCAGAGCAGTCGCAGATACAGCTTGCGAAAGCTATTGGTATTGAGCAACCATCTTTGGTGAGAACTCTGGATCAATTAGAAGAAAAGAAACTGATTACACGTCACACATGTGTCAATGACCGGCGTGCAAAAAGAATTAAATTAACCGGAGAGTCGGAAACTTTTATCAGAGAAGTGGATAGTGTTATTGGTTCGACAAGGAAAGAGATACTTGAGGGAATTACTCATGATGAGTTAATTCTACTTGCTTCTGTAATAAAAAAAATCGAAAAAAACATTAACCAATTACATAAACAGGTAATATAAAAATTAATTGATAACAAGAAAATCGCGGTCCAGATACTGGTAAACCGCGATTTTTTTATTCTTGTGTTATTTAAGCATTTCAGAGTGGTGATACAGTCAGCGAATTTCCGCTATCGGCGATCTTGACGCGCTGGCCTCTGCTAAACCCGACGCGATCCAATTTTTGTACGACGATTATATTTTTTCCACTGTCCGTACGGATTTCTAACTCAACACCTTTAGTTTGATCTATCGCACCTTCGATTCCTTGACCAGCCATTCCTCCAGCGATAGCACCTGCGGCTGTAGCAAGTCGTTGACCCGTACCACCACCGACCGTATTACCTAGCAGCCCCCCTAAAACGGCTCCACCAATGAGTCCCAACATATTGGGATCACCAGCTTCGTTACCTTTTATAGTGACGGGACGAACAGACAGGATAGTGCCATAAGTCACAGCCTGAGCTTGCTTGGCTTGACCAATAGAATAAGTATCACTAGAAAGCGCTCCCATGTCTGCACAACCAGATAATGTGGTTACTACAACTGCACCAACCAGGAAACGTTTGAACATAGTCACTCCTAATTTTAATGCCCGATAGGGGCGCTTGATAATAAACCGATAACCAAGCATTAAGCTACTATTGTTGTTAGCAGCAGAGCTATTAATCTTAGCAGTAGAGCCAATAAATTTGCCAGCCACTAATGACACATATCAACATATATAATAATTGATGACAATGGACCAGAAAGGAATAATCCCTAACCAAAAGCTTAGCATGTTTTGTGAAGGGCTTTCCAAAACTCAGATTTTATCTCTGATAATGATCATTAAACATATATAGTCCAAATAGATGTGCTTTATAGTTTGTTCAAGATCAAATGTAATCCAATCGCTAAATGTAATCCATTCTTTAAATAGGGGAATATTTATGAAGTCAGGGCGTTATATTGGTGTGATGTCTGGTACCAGTATGGATGGAGTTGATGTTATTTTGGCGGAAATTAGTGATAAAGCTGTTGTTCAGCAAGTAAGTTATAACCATCCTTTTCCGCAGGAACTTAAACAAAAATTGCTTTCCATCTGTCAGGGCCAACAGACGACATTATCAATGGTGGGAAGATTTGATTACGAACTCGGTACTCTTTTTGCGGAAGCAGTACAAGGATTAATGGATAAAGCAGGGCTGACCGCAAGTGATATTACGGCAATCGGGTGTCATGGGCAGACTGTATGGCACGAACCCGACGGTGAAAAACCTTTTACCATGCAAATTGGTGACAATAACCGTGTTGCAGCACTTACCGATATTACAACAGTAGGTGATTTCAGACGACGTGATATGGCGTATGGTGGTCAGGGAGCACCTTTGGTTCCTGCATTCCATATGGCTGTACTGGGAGAGCCAACGGAAAGGCGTATTATTCTGAATATTGGTGGTATAGCAAATATCTCCGCCCTTTTGCCTGATTCGGCTGTTAAGGGATATGATACCGGGCCTGGTAACATGCTGATGGATGCCTGGACGTGGCGCCATCAGCAACTGCCTTATGACAAAGACGCATTGTGGGCCAGTGAAGGAACGGTCAATCAATCTTTACTTCAAAAAATGCTTTCTGATCCTTATTTCGCACGAACTGCACCAAAAAGTACCGGACGTGAATATTTTAATATGGCATGGCTGGAAAAACAGTTGGCTGATTTTTCTGATCTTGCACCAGTGGATGTTCAGGCAACGTTGGTTGAATTAACTTCTGTAAGTATTGTTAATCAAGTCATGTTGAGTGGTGGGTGTGATCGCCTTCTGGTCTGTGGTGGTGGAGCACGAAACCCACTTGTGATGAGTCGTCTATCTACCTTATTACCGGGCACTGAAGTTGCTACAACAGACAAATACGGATTAAGTGGTGATGATATGGAAGCACTGGCATTTGCTTGGTTGGCATTCAGAACCATGTCTGGACTATCTGGTAATTTGCCATCAGTCACAGGCGCGGACAGAGAAACGATCTTAGGGGCGATTTATCCTGTAGTTAGATGAAATTAGATGTAGTTATATAATCATCATTTGTATCCAATGGATTTCGGGTTGCCGCCGACAAAGCAGCAAATTAAAAGATGAAGGATATAGCCGCTAATAGTGACCTGGCCGATAACAATGATATGCTAATACTCATTAAAAAAATCGAGAGTTAGAAATGTCAGAACATAATGAAACAGCTATTGCAGAACTACGCCGCGAATATATACGTGGCGGATTAAGGCGCAAAGATCTTACGAAAGAACCGATTGAACTTTTTGAGCATTGGTTTAAACAGGCTTGTGAAGCCAAACTCAGCGATCCAACCGCAATGTGTATTGCTACGGTAGACGAACATGGTCAGCCTTACCAGCGTATTGTGCTATTAAAACATTTTGACGCTCGCAGCCTGATTTTTTATACCAACCTTGGCAGTAGAAAGGCGAAACACTTGGCTCAGAATAACCGGATCAGCCTTCATTTCCCATGGTATCAACTCGAGCGGCAGGTCAATTTTCTCGGTAAGGCTGAAAAATTATCTCCAACTGAAGTAGTCAAATATTTCCATAGTCGTCCGAGAGACAGTCAAATTGCAGCTTGGGCTTCTCAGCAATCTTCGCGGATTTCTGCCAGAGGCATTTTGGAAGGGAAATTTTTGGAATTGAAACAAAAATTCCAGAATGGTGAGGTTCCTTTGCCAAGTTTCTGGGGGGGATTTAAAGTCGAATTTGATTCGGTGGAATTTTGGCAGGGAGGAGCCAATCGTCTTCATGATCGTTTTTTGTATCGGCGTGAAGGTGATGAATGGCATGTTGATCGTCTGGCTCCTTAACAGTACTAATAACCATTTTTAATACTGGCACTTATATTACTGGCGTTTTATGCTATAGCACGTAATTTATAACGAGATACTTATACCCAATAGATTTGGGGTTGCCGCCAACAAAGCGGCAACTTGAAAGGCAAAGGGTATATATAGATATATAGGCAAAGTATACAAACTGATGGAGTCATTGATGTCTAGCAATAACCTGATTAAACAACTGCAAGAGCGGGGCCTTGTTGCCCAAGTAACGGATGAAGAGGCGTTAGCTGAGAGACTGGCGCAAGGTCCGGTTTCTCTCTATTGTGGCTTCGATCCTACCGCTGATAGCTTGCATTTGGGCCATCTGGTTCCCTTGCTGTGTTTAAAACGATTCCAACTTGCTGGGCACAAGCCTGTTGCGTTGGTCGGTGGTGCGACAGGTTTGATTGGCGATCCAAGCTTTAAAGCAACTGAACGCAAATTAAACACAGAAGATACAGTTAAAGAGTGGGTTGAGAAAATTCGCAAGCAGGTTTCACCATTCCTCAGTTTTGATGGTGAAAATGGCGCGGAGCTGGCCAACAATTATGAGTGGTTTGGTGAAATGGATGTGCTGACTTTCCTGCGTGATATCGGTAAGCATTTCTCCGTTAACCAGATGATTAACAAAGAAGCTGTAAAACAACGTTTGAACCGTGATGATGTTGGTATCTCTTACACAGAATTTTCTTATAACCTGTTACAGTCATATGACTTTGCTAACCTGAATGGTAAATACGGTGTTGAATTGCAGATCGGGGGTTCAGATCAGTGGGGCAACATTACTTCAGGTATTGATTTGACTCGTCGTCTACACCAGAAACAAGTATTTGGTATAACAGTGCCACTGATCACCAAATCAGATGGAACTAAATTCGGTAAGACTGAAGGTGGCGCTGTTTGGTTGGACCCAAAGAAAACCAGCCCATACAAATTCTACCAGTTCTGGATTAACACAGCAGATTCCGATGTTTACCGTTTCTTGAAATTTTTCACCTTCATGAGTATTGAAGAAATCAATGCGCTGGAAGAAGAAGATAAGAATAGTGGTAAAGCTCCACGCGCCCAATACGTATTGGCAGAGCAGGTGACAGGTATGGTGCATGGGGAAGCAGGTCTGACTGCTGCGAAACGCATCACTGAAAGTTTATTCTCCGGAGTTGTATCTGACCTGACCGAAGATGATCTTGCGCAATTGGCACAAGATGGTATGCCAGCGATTGAACTTGAAAAAGGGGCTGATTTACAACAGGCACTGGTCACTGCTGAGTTTGTTCCTTCCCGCGGGCAGGCGCGAACCATGATCAGTTCTAATGCGGTCTCCATCAATGGTGAAAAACAATCTGAGCCAATGTATGTGTTTGCGGATGGTGATCGTTTGTTTGAGCGTTATACTTTATTACGTCGTGGTAAAAAACATTATTGCCTTATCAACTGGAAATAATCCATAAAGGTGTTAATAAGGGCAACAGAAATGTTGCCCTTAATGTATTCATGAATCTTAAAAATAATAAACCAGGTCTTATCATGAAAAACATTCTTTCAATTCAGTCTCATGTTGTCTTTGGTCATGCAGGAAATAGTGCGTCGGTTTTTCCAATGTGTCGTATGGGGGTGAACGTATGGCCACTAAATACGGTGCAATTTTCTAACCACACTCAATATCCTCAATGGCGTGGCTGTGTGATGTCCCCAGAACATTTGGCGGAAATCGTGCTGGGGATTGGGGAAATTAATAAATTAGCGTCCTGTAATGCAGTGTTGAGTGGCTATATTGGTTCTGCTGAACAGGGTAATTATATCCTTGATATCGTGAAACAGGTTAAGCAAGCTAACCCCGATGCTTGGTATTTCTGTGATCCTGTCATGGGACATCCGGAAAAAGGGTGTATTGTCGCATCAGGTGTTGCTGAATTCTTGAGTGAGAAAGCATTACCTGTCAGTGACATTCTTGCGCCTAATTTACTGGAGCTTGAAACACTGAGTATGCGAAAAATCGAAAATGTAGAACAAGCCGTATCCGCTGCCCGTGAATTATGTGAGAAAGGCCCTAAAATCGTGTTAGTTAAACATCTGAGTCGCGCGGGCTATCGAGAAGATTGCTTTGAAATGCTTCTGGTGACTAAAGAGCATAGTTGGCATATCAGTCGTCCATTGATTGATACCGGGGAGCGTCAACCTGTTGGTATTGGTGATTTAACCAGTGGTTTGTTCCTTGTCAATTTATTGAAAAGCCCATCTTTGACAAATCTTGCACTGCAATCTGCGTTAGAGCATATTACAGCCGCCGTTTATGAGGTTATGCTGGAAACGCAAAAGAGTGAGGCGTTTGAATTACAGCTTGTTGCTGCTCAAGATAAGATGGTTAATCCAGAACATCAATTTCATGCGGTACAAATAGACTGACTCTGAGATTTGCAGTGAAGCCATGCTTCCGGTAACTCGTGATTATATTAACTGATATGTTCTGAATAAATATGCTCACTAAGTCACTGTACCGGAAGCAGTTACAGCCAGATTTAAATTATTCCTTCCGCTTTTAAAACAGGTCGATGTCTGGGAGAGTCAAGGCGAAATTGATGTTGGGAACCGAGAATTGGAAATTAGAAAAAAGGACAACCCCCAACCATAATCTTTATGGCTGGGGTTGTCTCAATATATCAATGAGTTATTACTTCAGTTCCAACTCATTCATGGCAGCGATGCTGAAACCACCGTCAACGTGCAGAATTTCACCTGTAACACCACCAGCCAGATCAGAACACAGGAATGCAGCTGAATTACCAACATCTTCTGTTGTTACAGTACGGCGAATAGGTGTGACTGCCTCACAGTGAGCCAGCATCTTACGGAAATCCTTGATACCGGATGCAGCCAGAGTACGAATCGGGCCAGCAGAGATACCGTTGACACGGATGCCTTCAGGACCCATTGCATTTGCCATATAACGCACGTTCGCTTCCAGAGAGGCTTTCGCCAGACCCATTACGTTGTAGTTAGGGATCGCACGTTCTGCCCCCAGATAGCTCAGAGTGAGCAGGGCAGAATTAGGATTCAGCATGCCACGGCAAGATTTTGCCATCGCAACGAAACTGTATGCGCTGATATCATGTGCAATTTTGAAGCCTTCACGACTGACAGCATTAACATAGTCACCATCAAGTTGATCGGCTGGCGCATAACCGATGGAGTGAACGAATCCGTCAAATTTAGGCCATACTTTGCTTAACTCGGCGAACAATGCATCAATGCTTTCATCTTCAGCCACATCACATGGCAGAACGATATTTGAATTCAGTGATGCAGCGAATTCTTCAACACGAGGTTTCAATTTGTCATTTTGGTAGGTAAAAGCCAACTCAGCACCTTGTTCGTGCATTGCTTTGGCAATTCCATAAGCGATAGACAATTTGCTGGCGACGCCAGTAATGAGAATGCGCTTGCCGGTCATGAAACCCATAGCAGTATCCTTATTGTTCTTTGTGAACGAAATAGTTCTTTGTGGTCAAACACTAACAGTCATAAGTAACAAAAAATAATATACCCAATACGACGGCAGTGTTTATTTTTAATAAACAGGGGACAATTCTATCATGCCGGAGAGAAATGTGGTGAGTTTCCCTCGCTGTTCCGATCAGTGGATAGAATACACCCAACTATAATTAAAATATTGTGGAATCCGCCGTAAACCTTCGCTCAGTACGGGCGGAGAGCCGTCACACGATATCCTGTCGCCAAGCTTCCGCAGTCAGTGCTTCACCGAAATGGCTGGCTATCAATTTGCGCGTAATATCATGAAGTGGAGAAGCCAGTACTTCTGCTGTATTACCTCGCTCAACAACTTCCCCCTGATGCATCACCAGCACCTGATCACTGATATGTTTCATCATTCCCAGATGTTGGGTTACATAGATATACGAAATACCGTGCTCTTCCTGTAGCTCCAGCATCAAATTAATGATTTGCGAACGAATGGACATATCAAGAGAAGCCAATGCTTCGTCTGCGACAATGATTTGTGGTTGTAATATCAATGCTCGCGCCAGAGCCACGCGTTGTTTTTGTCCCGAGGCGAGCATGTGCGGATAATGGTTAGCATGATCCGGTAATAAACCAACTTGACGTAATGTCTGATGAATTCGTTTCTCCCGTTTGGAAGGGGACAGTTCCGTATTCAGGATTAACGGCATATCCAGAATCTGACCAATACGCTGACGAGGATTTAATGAAGTGCTCGGATCTTGGAAAATCATGCGGATGCGTTGACTACGATAGCTATAATCTCCATAAGCCATCTTATTGCCATTAATCATGATTTCACCCGAAGTCGGTTCAATAACTCCTGATAGCATTCTTGCCAGTGTGGACTTTCCTGAGCCATTTGCACCAATGATGGCCAGCGTTTTTTTAGGCTGTAAAGTGAAGCTCACAGGCTTTACGGCATCAAGATGAAAATGACGAAAAAGCTCTGTTCGGTAGCGAAATGTTTTCGTCAGATTTTTGACTTCCAATAATGTCTCAACCACTTACGATTCCTCAATATTCAAGGGGAAATGGCAGGCGAATGCATGATTCTTAATCACCCGTAACCGAGGGGTTTCAATACAGGTTTTCTGGGCGTAAGGGCAACGCGGTCCCAAACGGCAACCTATCGGTAGATGTTCCAGTGATGGAATGGCACCGGGCAGCGTATTTAACCGACTTTTATGTGGCAGTGGGCTACCAAAATCAGGAATTGAACGGATCAGCGCTTGCGTATAGGGATGATAAGGCCTTACCAGCAATTCATCAGGCGTAGCACTTTCCACGGTTTGGCCGCAATAGAGCATATTAATGCGTTTAACCAGCTTACTCATCATCTGTATGTCATGGCTGATTAGTAGGATGGTCATGTTGTTGTTCTGATTTAAGCTCGACAGCAAGCGGAATATCTGCGCCTGAGTCGTTGGCTCCATTGCATTGGTCGGTTCATCGGCAATCAACAGTCGTGGCTGATTGGCAAGGGCAATAGCAATCATCACTTTCTGACATTCACCCTCCGTTAACTCGTAAGGATAACAGCGCATGATATCATTGTGATCTTTGATGCCAACACGATGAAGTAATTCAATCGCCCGGCGTTTTCGCCAATTAAATCTCTGCCACCAACGGCCTTTGAATGTCCAGCCCGGGATAGACTGGATAAGCTGCTTACCAACATTTTCTGATGGATCGAGACATGACTGTGGTTCCTGAAAAATCATTGAGATATTGTGACCAATCACTTTACGGCGTTCTCTTGGCGTCAGGCGCAATAAATCAATGTCATTAAAGCGAAAACGGTCTGCGGTTACGTTCAGATTATCTTTTGTTACACCACATATTGCTTTGGCAATCAAACTTTTACCGGAGCCTGATTCGCCAGCCAGCCCAAGTATTTCACCTTCTGTCAGTGAAATACTCATCCGCTCAACGGCTTTGACGGGGCCTTCTGCCGTCATGAACTCAATGGTAAGGTTTCGAATATCGAGCAATGGCATCATTCGACTCCTGCGTTAATGGCACGGTGGAGACCGTCACCCAATAAGTTTACCAGTAGGACACTAAGCATAATTGCAGCTCCCGGTAACATGACGGTCCATGGTGCAGCATAGATCAATTCCAATGAATCTCCCAACATGGCTCCCCATTCAGGTGATGGTAATTGCGCACCAAGATCGAGAAAGCCTAATGCAGCAATATCAAGGATAGCGATGGAGAGCGCGCGGGTTAACTCGCTGACGATAACCGCAGTGATATTAGGTAAAACGGCATAACGCAAAATATGATAATTTGAAGCACCATCAAGGCGTGCCGCAATAATATATTCTTTATCCAATTCATCATGTACAGCCGTATAAATGGTGCGCACTATTCTTGGCAGCAACGCCAGCCAGACCGCAATCATAGCATGTTGCAGACTGGCACCAACGAAAGCAACGACAATCATAGCCAACAGCAGTGATGGAATAGAGAGCAAAGTATCAAGAATATGATTGAGAATCGCGGACTTAAAACCGTGGGTTATTCCGGCAAGGCTACCGATGATTAATCCGACAATGGCCGCCGCAGCGGTGACAACCAATGCAGATCCGAATGTGGACGATGTGCCAATCAACAGACGGCTGAAGATATCACGCCCGAGATCGTCTGTTCCAAGGAAGAAAGCGACATTACCGTGGTGGGACCATGAAGGAGGCATAAGTTGATCCAAAAATTGCTGATCAAGCCGGTATGGGGCGAGATAGTTTCCCAGTAAGCTCAATGCAATTAAAATCAGTACGCCATAAAAGCCAGTCATTGCCAATATGTCAGAATAGAAAAATCGCCAGATAACTTTCAGTGGCGAAGGCATTTTCTTTTCCCGGTAAAAGTTATCTAAGGGCATACCATTCCTTATGCTTCAGGGGGGTAGCCATCGCCCCAATAATATCTGTCAGCACATTAACAAAGATAACCAATGTTCCCACCACCATGACGCCAGCAGAGATAGCGGCATAATCTTGTTGGCGAATAGCGCTGATGAGCCAACGCCCTAAACCGGGCCAGTTAAACACTTGTTCTGTTACCATAGCCAGCGTAAGCATGGTTGAAAATTGCAATCCCAGTTTGGGAATAATGGGTGGCAAAGCATTATGCAACAGATGGCGACGGATGATGGTCAGCCGCGATAATCCCCGTGTTGCTGCCGATTTAATATAGTTCGCGGCAGATACTTCCTCGGCACTATTACGCATCAAACGAATGACTTCGGTCATGGGAGCAACAGCCAGAGTAATAACAGGCAGAACCATATGTAAAATTACGCTCATGATCATTTCATTGCGATAAGGCGCCTTTGACAGCCAGGCGTCAATCAGTGCCGAACCCGTGACCGGCTCCATCCGGTAAAGTAAATCAAATCGCCCCGAAACCGGCAGCCATCCCAAGTAAAGTGAAAAGAGGAGGGTCAATAGTAGGGCCAGCCAAAAGACCGGGATGGAAAAACCGAATAGAGCGAATGTGCTGATAAAGATATCTACTTTTTTGTTACGCCAGACACCCGCGATAATCCCAAGAGGTATCCCGATAAGCAACGCGATGGAAAAAGAGAGAATACAGAGTTCCATAGTGGCAGGGAGAACTTCATACAATTGATCAATAATCCGTATGCCATTAATGTTGGAAACACCAAAATCCCATTGAAGCAGGCTACGAAAATAGAATACATAAGCATCTATCAATGATGCACCACTCAAAGGGCCATTAGGTGTAAAGTACATCAGGCTGAAACTGATTAATGAAAGAAAAAACAGCGTCACAACCAGAAGCAGCAAACGACGCAGGATATAAATAATCATTTGCTTTCCTTTTTATTTTCAGCAGGAGCAGACGTTTCCTGTTCGCGATACACATTGCCAAAAGAGCTGTTGCCAAATGGACTTAAAACCAATCCCTTAATGTTATAACGAAATATCTGTAAGCGCATTGAATAAGCTAATGGTAGTACAGGTAATTGTTGCGCGAGAATTTCTTGTGCAACCTGATAATTTTTGATGCGTGATGCAAGCTGCTGATTTAATAAAGCCTGATGAAGTGCATCATCAAAATCCGGATCACACCACCGGCTCAGATTCGTTTGGGATGCGATGGCGGCGCAGCTCAGTAATGGACGGAAAAAACTGTCTGGATCGTTACTGTCAGTGGACCAGCCTGCCAAAGTCATATCGTGGGTTTTGTCCATCAATTTATTTTCCTGAAAACGGCCTTCAACAGGACGAATGGACATCTTAATCCCGACTTGAGCCAAATCGGCTTGAATGAGTTCAGCCATTTTCAGGGGACTTGGGTTATAGGACTGTGACGCAGTCGGAACCCATAGTGTTAATTCCAGTCCGTTTAATCCCAATTTGTTTAACATAGCGCGGGATTTTTCAGGATTGTATTCGGTGATTTCGGCTCGATTATCATACGCCCATGATGCACGGGGTAAAATAGATGCTGCGGTTTCCGCGGTGCCATAATAAATGGATTTCATCAGGCGCTGGTTATTGATGGCATAAGCAATTGCCTGACGAACTTCCAGTTTATTCAATGGTGGTTTGCTGGTATTAAATGCAAGGTACGCAATATTCATGCCTGAACGCAGGGCCTGACGCAGGTTTGGATCATCATGCAGGATATTCCACTGGTTGGCATCGGGATAAGCCAATACATCGCATTCACCTGTAAGCAGTTTTGATATTCTGCCTGTACCACCTGCGCCAGTATCTATAACGACCTGTTCCATGGGGGATTTGCCTTTCCAATATTTATCGTGGCGAACAAGACGGATAAATTGCTCCACCCGATAATCTTCCAGCATGAAAGGACCTGTACCAACGGGTTTCCAGTCTATTTGTGCCTGCCGATTCATTTGATGTAATTTTTCAGCATACTCCTGGGACAGTATAGGCGCATAGTGTGTTGCCAGATGCCAGATAAAGGAAGCATCGGGGGATTTAAGGCGAAATTCGACGGTATACTTATCAATTTTTCGAATGTCCTGGACTGAATCACCAAATTGCAAACTATCAAAATAGGGATAGTGCCCGCCATTGACATCATGATAGTAGTGCGTTTTAACAAGGACACGACGGAAGCTGAAAATCACATCATCCGCGTTCATGGTGCGGGTCGGTGTAAACCAATCTGTCGTTTGGAAAGTAACATTATGGCGCAGGTAAAATCGATAAGTTGCTCCGTTGTCCCGGACTTCCCAGTTAGAAGCCAGTTCAGGAATCAAACGATAGGTAAGGGGATCAACCCCCAGCAGACGATTATAAATTTGTGCGGCAAGGGTATCCACGGTCAGCCCACTGATCGCCATTTGTGGATTAAATGTATTCAGGTTGCCATTAACGCAATAAATAAAGCCATTCTGACGTAAATCGGTCGAAAGATGAGACAGATTTTCCGATGCACCGTTAAGTTTCGATTCAGGAACCGCCCTAAGAGACTCAGGGGTCGCTGCCTTAATAGTTTCCGGAGTAGTCTTAATAATTTTTGGAATCGGTTTGGGAATAGTATCCTCAGCCCCCAGAGCAGGGGTTGATAGCAATAATATGATCAAGTAAATCAAATTTCGCATATAAAACTTCAGTCATAAAAAAGAGTCCGGCTATTGTAACTTAATTGGCGCTTTTTGCTCAAAAACTACGATCAGATCACGGCAATGAGAAAAGTTCTCAATAAAACGCTTTACAAATACTATTGATAAACATTATCATTTGCATCGTGCTCTCAGAGAGACTCCTTGCGATACTTTCTTGCAAGATTTATTTGCAATAAGAAGTAAGTCATCTTTCGGAAAAGGCACGACATTGCTCACATTGCTTCCAGTATTTTTTTATTAGCCGGCTCGGGTGCCGGCTATTTTTTTATCCTTTTAGCTTTTGAACTATGCCCAGAACTATTCCCAGAACTATTCCCAGAACTATTCCCAGAACTATGCTCAAAGCTATGCCCACCAAACCTACCTGATTTCAAAGAGCTGCTTTTATATCAATCAGTAATATGGTGTTTTTTGATTAACCCACGTAGCTGGTGGTAAGTCAGATTGAGCTTTTCAGCGGCTTTTTTTTGATTGAATTGACTGTCTGCCAACGCCTGTATAATCAGAAGCCGTTCACTATGATTCTGCCACTGCCTTAAATCGAGAGGCAATTGAGGGAGTGAATAATCCGTGATTTCACCATTCGTGGATGGCTTAGTGGATGGCGGAATAGAGGGAGATGAAATGGTTCGTTGTGAGGGAGAAAACGGATTGATAATAATAGTATTTAATTCATTTTCATTATCGCCGTGACGATAAATGGAACGCTCTATCACATTTTTTAACTCACGAACGTTGCCGGGCCAATGATAAGAGAGTAATTGTTGTTTGGCATCATCGGTAAATCCGGGGAAGAATGGCAGGTTCAATTCACGACACATTTGGATCGCAAAATTCTGTGCCAGTAACATAATATCTTGTTGCCGTTGGCGTAATGGGGGGATTTGAACCACATCAAATGCAAGTCTGTCGAGCAAATCAGCCCTGAACCTGCCGCTAGCGGCCATTGCGGGTAAATCTTCATTGGTTGCACAAATCAGGCGTACATCTACCTGTAATGATTGGTTACCGCCTACACGTTCCAAATGACCATATTCAATGACGCGGAGTAACTTCTCCTGTACCTGCATGGGGGCAGTGGCCAGTTCATCAAGAAACAGCGTCCCGCCATCCGCCCGTTCAAAGCGCCCTTGATGCTTTGAATGAGCACCTGTAAAGGAACCTGCCTCGTGACCAAACAGCTCTGAATCAAGCAGATTTTCATTGAGCGCAGCACAGTTCAGAGAAATGAAGGGGCCTTGCCAACGTGGAGAAAGATAGTGCAAACGACGGGCGATGAGTTCCTTTCCCGTTCCCCGCTCTCCCAGAACTAAAGCAGGTTTGTTTAACTTTGCCAGTGCAGAGACTTGTTCCAGAATTTCAATAAAACAGTTGGCTTCACCTAATAGGTTATCAATGAACTCAGACATGGTATTTTTCACCAATAGTTGGTCAATTTAACTACGTTAACTTATTATGATAAAAAGTTAAAGAAAAATTATTTAAGTAATTTCAATCGGATAAGTAAGATATAAAAGTTGGCACGCATCTTGTATTTAATTAAATGTCTCACCGTGTATCTTGTATCCGTTTTAACAGTACACAGGCATAACGTACATACATTCTAATGAAAGAGGTTTATAACTATGGGTATTTTTTCTCGCTTTGCTGATATCGTGAACGCCAACATCTCTTCTCTGCTGGATAAAGCTGAAGATCCACAGAAAATGGTTCGTTTGATGATTCAGGAAATGGAAGACACGTTGGTAGAAATTCGCTCAACCTCAGCCCGCACACTGGCAGAGAAAAAACAGCTTCAGCGCCGTATCAGCATGGGTGAAAGCCAGATTGATGGCTGGCAGGAAAAAGCCGAGCTGGCACTGAGTAAAGACAAAGAAGATTTAGCCCGTGCGGCGTTGATTGAAAAACAAAAAGTGAGTAGTTTGATTGAAACGTTAAAAAATGAACTGTCTATTCTGAATGAAACCCTTGAGCGTATTAAAGGTGAAGTCACCGAACTGGAAAACAAATTAATAGAAGCACGTTCAAGACAACAGTCATTGACCTTGCGCCATCAGGCGACGGCATCTTCCCGCGAAGTACGTCGTCAGCTGGACAGCGGTAAAATAGATGAAGCAATGGCGCGCTTCGAACAGTTTGAGCGCAGGATAGATCACATGGAAGCGGAGGCAGAATCCGTCGGGCTGGGTAAACAAAAGTCACTCGAACAGCAATTTGCAGAATTGAAAGCAGATGATGAAATCAGTGCACAACTTGAGGCTTTGAAAGCTAAAATGAGTAGCAAAGATCCACAATGATGACATCTGTCATGTACAACTAAGGAAAGATAATGGGCTATTTATTATTTCTTTTGATTCCGCTGACCATTTTTGTGCTGTTTGTCTTACCAATCTGGCTGTGGCTACATTATAACAACCAGAACGTAAACCGAGGTCAGTTAGGGAGCAATGAAATTCAGCGTTTAGAGCAATTGACAGAGAACGCACGGCGTATGCAGGAACGGATTAAAACGCTGGAAGATATCCTTGATGCAGAACATCCGAACTGGAGACAGTCATAATGTCGAATACATACCGCCGGAAACTGTACCGTATGCCAGAACAAGGAATGGTGAAAGGGGTTTGTGCCGGGCTGGCAGACTATTTTAACGTGCCTGTTCCGCTTATCCGCACCATCACGGTATTATCGCTGTTCTTTGGATTATTTGGCATAACGGTATTGGCTTATATTATCTTGACCTTTGTCATGGATCCCGCACCTGCGGGATATCTGTCAGAGGAAAAAAATAGAGAGCCATCAGCATCAGCACAGAAAATGCTGGATGAAGTAGACTATCAATTGAGAGCGGGGGAAACCCGTCTGCGTCAGATGGAGCGTTATATTACTTCTGATACTTACAGTGTGCGCAGCCGTTTTCGCAACCTCTAGAGAGTCGATAACGTGAAGTCATAAATTTAATACGCTAAATTTGATAATTCTAAATTTGATAATTCTAAATTTGATAAATAGAAAAATGAAATCTGGCCAGTGACAGTGGGAATAATGTTAATCATTATGCTGGTGTTACAGGCCGGGTTAAACCGAGCTACGGTGTCCCATTTAGGAGAAACATGAAACGATTGCAAAACGAATTGACAGCCCTTGTTAATCGTGGAATGGATCGCCATTTGCGACTGGCGGTAACAGGATTGAGTCGCAGTGGAAAAACCGCATTTATTACCTCTTTAGTGAATCAATTACTTCATGTCCACAGCGGAGCCAGATTACCACTGTTTTCTGCTGTGCGTGATGGGCGATTGCTGGGAGTAAAGAGAGTCCCGCAACGAGATTTTGGTGTTCCCCGATTTTCTTATGATGAGAACATCGCAGCATTACACGATACCCCACCTTATTGGCCGATACCGACACGCGGTGTAAGTGAAATTCGCTTGGCGTTGCGTTATCGCTCTGAAGATTCTCTACTTCGTTATATTAAAGAAACCTCGACTCTTTATTTGGAGATAGTCGATTATCCGGGAGAATGGTTGCTGGATTTGCCCATGCTGGAACAAAATTATCTGGCGTGGTCACGACATATGAATGGATTGCTTAAAGGCGCAAGAGCCAATTTGGCCAAACCGTGGCTGGAATTATGTAAACAGTGTGATCCGTTAGCCCCAGCCGATGAAAACTTACTTGCCAGAATCGCTCAGGCTTACACCGATTATTTACATCAGTGTAAACAGCAAGGATTACATTTTATCCAACCCGGCCGTTTTATATTACCGGGTGATTTAGCCGGAGCACCGGCATTGCAATTTTTCCCCTGGCCGGATATTGACAGGGTCGGAGAGCTGCAATTAGCAAAAGCGGACAAACGTACTAATCTCGGCATGTTGCGGGAACGTTTTGCCTACTATTGTGAGCATATTGTCAAAGGATTCTATAAAGAGTATTTTCTTCGCTTTGATAGGCAAATTGTGTTGGTGGATTGTTTGCAGCCATTGAACAGTGGCCCACAGGCATTTAACGATATGCGACTCGCCTTGACGCAGCTTATGCAAAGCTTCCATTATGGGAAACGTACCCTGTTCCGCCGTTTATTCTCACCTTGTATTGATAAATTAATGTTTGCGGCCAGTAAAGCTGATCATATTACGGTGGATCAACACGCCAATCTTGTTTCCCTTTTACAGCAATTAGTACAGGAAGCGTGGCAAAACGCGGCTTTTGAAGGGATAAACATGGATTGTGTAGGGCTTGCATCTGTTCAGGCAACAGAAAGTGGCGTTGTACTCCATGATGGTGAAAAAACCCCTGCCATTAAGGGGCATCGTCTGTCAGATGATAAATTACTGACATTCTTTCCCGGTGAAGTGCCGCAACGTTTGCCGAATAATGAGTTTTGGCAGAAACAAGGATTTAATTTTGAATCATTCCGGCCAAGACAAGTCAATGTCGATACACCGTTACCCCATATTCGCATGGATAGTGCGATGGAATTTCTACTGGGAGACAAATTAACATGACCGATCCTTTAAAGCCGAGAATTGATTTTGACGATCTTGCACAAACATCGTCAGAGCCGTTATTGCGATCGAAAAAAGATTTTAATGGACAAGAGAAGGCATTCTATCCAGTCCAGCCAGAACTGGAAGCGGAAGATCAAGAAAGTGAATTTGAAGGCGCATTGAATGCAGCACTGAAACCAAAGCGTAGCTTTTGGCGAAAAATTTTTTCCGGCGCAGTGTTATTGTTAGGTGTCAGTGTCATTGCACAATTCGTGCAGTGGATTTACCAATCGTGGCAGCAAAACAATTGGATTGCACTGGGCGTCGCTGCTGCGGGTAGTATGATTATTTTTGCGGCAATAGGCGCGATGATAAGGGAGTGGCGACGCCTCTATCACTTACGTCTGCGTACAGAAGAACGCGATATAGCGAAGAACTTATTACAAAGCCACGGCATCGGCAAGGGACGTCAATTTTGTGAAAAATTGGCAGAACAAGCGGGAATAGGGCAACAGCATCCGGCGTTACAGCGTTGGCAGACGGCTGTTAATGAAACTCATAATGATCGTGAAATCGTTATGTTATACAGCAAACTGGTTCAGCCTGTTCTGGATGCACAGGCTAAAAAAGAGATCGGTCGCTCTGCGGCGGAATCTGCCCTGATGATTGCGGTCAGTCCGTTGGCTATTGTGGATATGGCTTTTATTGCCTGGCGCAATATTCGTCTTATTAACCGTATTGCGGCACTGTATGGAATTGAATTAGGTTATTTCAGCCGTATTCGCTTGTTTCGGTTAGTGTTGCTAAATATCGCCTTTGCTGGGGCTTCAGAATTAGTGAGAGAAGTGGGGATGGACTGGTTGTCACAAGACATTGCTGCCCGGCTTTCGGCTCGCGCCGCACAGGGAATTGGAGCCGGATTACTTACAGCACGTCTGGGCATCAAAGCAATGGAACTGTGTCGTCCTTTGCCGTGGATAGAAGGTGATAAACCGAAACTGGGTGATTTTCGCCATCAGTTATTGACTCAGCTTAAAAGTACATTTGTCACTTCTGCTTGACATCTTACTTTATTGTAAACTTTTGCTGACAAGGGCTTCATCTATTGCACTGTAACGGGTAACATTTCAGCCAGTTATGAACATCGTGTAAATAAGGTCAGAATAATGCGATTGGAAGTTACTTGTCAGGATCGGATTGGGTTAACTCGAGAGTTACTTGATTTACTGGTTTTACGAAATATTGACCTGAAAGGAATAGAAATTTCTCCTACACGTCGTATTTACCTTAATTTTACTCAAATTGATTTCAACACATTTCGTTTATTGATGGCGGAAATCCGTCGCATTAACGGTGTGATTGATGTCCGGACAGTTGCCTTTATGCCATCAGAGAAAGAGCATAGGGCAATGTGGACACTGCTGGAATCGGTTCCTGAGCCTATTTTTTCTATTGATATGAAAGGCAGTATCGAGCTGGCTAATCAGGCTGCTCTGGCACTGTTTAGTCTCTGTAAAGATAAGGTCAGTCAAAAAAACATTGGTCATCTGATTAGTAATTACAATTTCCTGCGCTGGCTTGAAAGTGAAACGCATCAATCTCATTCGGCACATTTAGCCGTTGAAGGACGGGATTATGTGATGGATATAATTCCTATGCAGTTAACGGATGAAAATCAGGTTGTTAGATGTGTGGGTGCCGTGATTATGCTGCGTTCAGCGGGAAATTCGGCTTCGCAACAGAAAAAATTAATTGTCAATGATAATGGTGCTTTTGAACCAATCGTGGCTGCCAGCCCTAAAATGGCTCAGCTCGTTGAGCAGGCGCGTAAAATGGCGATGCTTGATGCTCCTTTACTGCTTATCGGTGAGACAGGAACAGGAAAAGATGAATTTGCCAAAGCCTGCCATCTTCGAAGTGCAAGGGGAACTCAGCCGTTTCTTGGTCTGAATTGTGCTTCCCTGCCAGACGATGTTGTAGAAAGTGAATTATTTGGTTATGCGGCGGGAGCCTATCCTAACGCCCTGGAAGGGAAAAAAGGATTTTTTGAACAAGCTAATGGCGGTACGGTTTTATTAGATGAAATCGGAGAAATGTCCCCGCAGATGCAGATCAAATTGCTTCGTTTCTTGAATGACGGAACATTCCGCCGTGTTGGTGAAGATAATGAAGTTAAAGTGAATGTCCGGATTATCTGTGCGACTCAGAAGAACTTGGTTGAGTTGGTACAAAAAGGAGAATTCCGTGAGGATCTCTACTATCGGTTGAATGTCTTAACCATCACATTACCTCCTTTACGGGAGCGTCAGGCGGACATTATGCCACTGACAGATTACTTTGTGACGCGTTTTGCAGAAGAACAAGGTTTGGAGAAGCCTAAATTTTCTCATGACTTAGCACAATTCTTGTGTGCTTATCATTGGCCTGGGAATGTGAGACAACTGCGCAATGCCATCTATCATGCATTAACTCAGCTTGAAAGTAACAAATTATGTCCACAGGATATTCAGTTACCGGCGTTAGAGACAGAGATGGCATTTAATGAAGATGTCCTTGTGGGATCTTTGGATGACATCAGTAAGCGGTTCGAGCGCTCTGTATTGACACGCCTCTACCGCCATTATCCGAGCACACGGAAACTTGCAAAACGACTGGGTGTTTCTCACACAGCCATTGCCAATAAATTACGTGAATATGGCCTGAGTGGTAAGAAACACTCAGTTGAACTTGAAGCTGATGAATAACATGAACATGATGAATAGATTGAAAAAATCTATTCATCATTGATTATTGATCATTCATTTATCACGCGTTACTTGAACCTACAGAAGGCGTGTAGGGGTCAATATATCTGATAGAGCGCCAGAACCAGATAATGTCAGGGATGGAGATGATTCTCCGGTGGATGATTCCATCAGAGTTATTAATTCGGAAATGCTCATTGGACGTTCCGAAGGCTGAAGAGCCAGAGTACAGTCAATGGCGTGTAAAAATGAGAATGAATAACCCTCAGGGCGAAGTTTGACCAAGGATTGGTAGTTATCTTCAATATTACGCACAATGCTGACCGGGGGAGGGCAGCCTGTAATCAGGGTGTAGAGAGTTGCCCCCAGAGCATAAATATCTGTCCACGCTCCTTGCTGATCTTCTTCTTCATTGTTGGTGTAGTGCTCGATTGGCGTAAAGCCCGGTCTTATAGTGACTTCAAACTCATCCGATAATCGGTCAGTTATTTTCCTTGTTGAACTGAAATCAAACAGGATGGGTACGCCATCTTCCTGAATCAAAATAGTATCCGGTGAGATATCACAGTGTAGATAACCCGCCTGATGGAGTGTGTTGATTGCATCAAGTAAAGGATACAAGATATTGCAGATCCAGCGTTGATTGATCATTTTTGGCTGTACTGCCTGCAATGTTTTTAACGTCATACCATCATAAAAAGGCGTTGCAATATACGCCGTATGGTTGTTTTGCCATAAGCGGAGAAAAAATGGCAGGCATGGATGATGGAAATAACTCATAACATGGGCTTCTTGTATAAAACGTGTCAGCCCGGTTTGATATCTTTTTTGGAAACTCCCTTTACGTAGTTTGAGTTCTAAGTCTTGCTCCCGTTTTACCAGAAAAGAGGGGATGTATTCTTTGATAGCAATCATGCAATTCAGTCGATGATCCCAAGCACGATATACAATACCAAGTTCGTCTTTATTAATGATTTTTTCGATTTCAAACTCATTAAAACAGTACCCGATCGGCAATGCATAAAGGGGAGAGTGATTATAATTACAATGGTTATTATTAGATTTTGACATGGTATGGAGTCTCTTAATCCATGAACTTAAATTGAAACTTACCTTGTTCAAGAGATACATGTAACTGATGATATTGTTGATCATTGGCGCTGGCAGAAAGCAGGTGTTGACTGATTTGCGGCAGCAGAGTGTTGGTCAGTATGGCATCTACCATACGGCCACCTGATTCGATTTCTGTGCATCGACTGACAATATGTTGAACCATTGCATTATCGAATGTGGCGGTAATGCAATGATTATCCAGCAAACGTTTTTTAATTCGCGCTAATTGCAGGTGAACGATGCTTGTCATGACTTCATCATTTAATGGATAGTAGGGAATAACTAACAAACGTCCCAGTAAGGCGGCGGGAAATACGTCCAGTAGTGGTTTTCGCAGTGCTGTACTGAGTTTTTCCGGATCTGGGCTGGGATCTTGTTGCAAACATAGTGAACTGATGAAATCAGCTCCGACATTGGATGTCAGGATGATGATGGTATTGCGGAAATCAATGTGGCGACCTTCACCATCTTCCATCCAGCCTTTGTCAAAAACCTGAAAGAAAATCTCATGAACATCTGGATGGGCTTTTTCAATTTCATCCAGCAATACCACACTATAAGGGCGACGGCGAACCGCTTCTGTCAATACCCCGCCTTCACCATAGCCAACATAGCCCGGAGGGGCACCTTTTAAAGTGGATACGGTGTGAGCTTCCTGAAATTCACTCATATTGATGGTAATCAGATTCTGTTCACCACCATAGAGTGTTTCTGCTAATGCCAGGGCTGTTTCAGTCTTACCGACCCCAGAGGGACCACAGAGCATGAAGACACCAACAGGTTTATTGGGATCATCTAATTTGGCGCGTGAAGTGCGTACCCGTTTTGCTATTAATTCCAGCGCATGATATTGACCGATAACACGTTGGTTAAGTGTGTCAGCCAACTGTAATACAGCTTCAATTTCGTCTTTTACCATGCGACTAAGAGGAATACCCGTCCAGTCAGAAACAATGGCGGAAACGACATTGCTGTCTACTGAGGAAAAGATAAGGGGAGTATTTCCCTGCACAGCCTTCAATTGTTGTTGTATTTCTGTCAGCTCAGTATGGAGGATATTAGTATCGCTGTGCTGCGGCTCATTTAACCGGATTCGCAGGTCAATAATTTTATCAACCAGAGCGAGTTCTTGTTGCCAGCGGTTTTCCAGTTTTTTTCGTTCTTCTTCCAATATAGATAATTTAGTGGACAGTTTGCTGAGGATAGCGTTTGAACGTTGCTGATCGCCGACGCCTACTCTGGATTCCCGTTCGATAATCTCCAACTCCGTTTTCAGGGCATCAATTTGATGGCGGCAATTTTCCAGCTGGGGTGGTTCTGCATGTTGACTAATAGCAACTCTGGCGCAAGCCGTATCTAGCAAAGCCACTGCTTTATCGGGTAACTGGCGGGATGGAATATAGCGATGTGAGAGACGTACAGCCGCTTCAACAGCTTCATCCAGTAAAAGAACATGGTGATGTTTTTCCAGAGTATTCACCAGACTACGAAGCATCAGTAGCGCTTTGGATTCATCGGGTTCATGGACTTGGACAACTTGAAAACGACGAGTGAGAGCGGGATCTTTTTCAATATATTTTTTGTATTCTGACCATGTGGTAGCTCCAAGAGTCCGTAACTGACCTCTGGCTAATGCGGGTTTTAACAAATTGGCTGCATCACCGGTTCCCTGTTGTCCTCCTGCACCAATCAGAGTATGAATTTCATCAATAAACAGAATGATAGATATCGGGCTTGATTGCACTTCATCAATCACTTTGCGCAAGCGGGATTCGAATTCACCTCTGACACCGGCACCCGCCTGCAACATGCCAATATCCAATAACCAGAGTTGAACATTTTGCAGAGGTGGTGGAACATCGTTTGCTGCGATCCGCAACGCCAGCCCTTCAATAACGGCAGTTTTACCAACTCCGGCCTCTCCTGTCAGTAGGGGGTTATTTTGGCGGCGACGCATCAGAATATCGATAATCTGGCGGATTTCTTCATCGCGTCCAGATACGGGATCAATATCGCCATTGCGGGCACGGGCCGTTAACTCTTGCCCGTATTGTTGCAATGCATTATTAGATGTTTGTTTAGATGTTTGTTTAGATGTTTGTTGCTTTGCTGGCTGAGTATCGGGAGATGCTGCGGTATTTTCTGCATTTTCATCACTGCTACCGCATATGGCATTGAAATTATCTATCAATGAATCAGTATTAATCCGGTCAAACTGTGGGGAAATAGCTTTCAGCGTATTGTGTAAATTGAACGTTTTTAATAGACCAATCAACCAATGCGCACTCCGGATCTTGTCAACACCGAATTTCAATGAGCCATATACCCAGGCCCGTTCTACGGAGCTGTCAATGTGTTCGGAGAGATCAGAGATTGTGCTGGCTCCGCGAGGCAGGCGATCCAGTGCTGCAACAATATCCTTTGTCAGACCGGATTCATCCAGCGCAAAATGGCGGATAATCAGCCGGAAGTCATTATTTTGTTGCTGCATAAGCTGGTGTAGCCAATGCACCAGTTCAACATAAGGATTACTACGTAATTTGCAGAATGTTGTGGCATTTTCCAATGAAGTAAATAAGACTCGGTTGAGTTTACCAAAGAGCACAGAACGGCTGATTTCTGACATAAATATAACCCGCAATAGTTGTGTTTATACCCGTCTTTCAAGCGGCAACTCGAAATCTATTGGGTATATGGGAGAATTTAACCAGAGGCTAATTGGCTTGGGTTTGTTCCGGGAAATTCTGGATTATAGATTAAATCATCATAATGGCTTGGTCTTGTTACTTTCCCAAGCCAGCTATTCAGGCCTAATTTTATCGGATCTGACAAATGCATCTCGGTTATGGCTGTTTTATTAAGTATCAACTTAATATCCCAGGCATACTCAATGCCCAAATACTGATAGACCCAATCACGTAATTGCTGCGACTTAGATTGCCCGGGAAGAAACATGTCATATTCTGTTCGTGTTAGTGGCCCTATTTCAATGCGGAATTTGTGCTGCATATCATATACCGCCGTTCCCAAAAATGTAGATTGCCCTAAACGTGGCATATAACGCCCTGCTGTTAATCTGGCCTGATCCTGAGTTTCAATTTGTAACCATTGTGGAATATTCTGGGTGATTTTTACGGGGACCCTGAAATAAAAGATCAGGATTTTCTCCAGTCCTTCCGCACTATGCCCTTGACGGGAAAGATGGCCGGAAAGTGCATAACTTGCATGGTTGCTGGTAGCTTCATGATTTTGTTGAGCGGGTAATCCCATACCTATCAGGCTGGCTAAATAATGGCAAAACCGCTGATTATCTGGTCTGTCTAGTGATGATGTGGGTTGTGCATCCGCCCAGGAACGATAGAACAGCTGTATCAGCCGATGATGAAATATATTGGCAAAAGCCCCCAACGTCGGGTCGTGATAATTATATTCCCGAGAATAGGCATATTCAGTCAGATGTAGTGGCAATGGTCCATTGGGACCGAATAATCCGAAGCTGTAAATGAGGAGTTCATATAATTTTGCATTTTTCTGTATCTTAGTTTCTGCGATTGTCGAGGGAGCAAATATCATTGATGCTTTTTGCCCCAAACGTAGAGATTCGTATCGCGGCAACGGGGCAGTTCCGAGCTTATAATATTCCCCGCACTGGGCATCAATGCGTCGTAGAGTCTGAAACAAATCGAATTGCCACGGTGTTTGAGTTAGCTGTTGCCAAAAATTATCTGGCAAGCGGCATACACGATGAATGGCGATAATGTCTGTATTCATATCCATATCCATATGTCTCTTTTCTATTATCTCTTATATTAATTTCTTATTACCTATACGAGCAGGCCAAAAACCGATCTGCCCACGTTGTTGGCTATACAGTGACATTTCGATAAATGAATTCATGGTCACCAGACGCGAGAATAATTTTTCCAGAACACTACCCAAAAGCCATGGGCTGGTGCCGGCAAACTCTTGTTCATTCACTTCCAGCTTAATGCTGATCCCACGGACGAAAGCCACGGGACCTGGGGCGGGAACCCTGCGATAGATTTCCTTTAATGAGCAGTGGCGTATTCCATTGATTTGGCGTATCACTGCCGGTTCTGCAACATTGGCATAGAGGCTTAATAATTGTCGTAATGCCTGCGTTCCTTCTTTGGAGTCTTTATCCATAAAATTCATGTAGTTAATTTGAAGTTGGCTAATTAATTTCCATGAGATTGAGCCTTGTGCCAGAGCAAGGCGTGGAATAGTTGGTCTTTTAATAAATTCAATCTGACTGATGGGAATGGAATCCAACATAGCAAAGCTGCTGATATCCTGCTGTCGCAGCATTGCAGGCAGATCGCGGTTAGTGCACATAATTTCGGCACTCAAATACTTTAATGCATTAGGCCATGGCGAATGGTGCTCATCAACAATTGAAATAAATGTTTCTGTGCCGATATAGCTGGTACGCATTCCATAGTGATGAGCATGCTCAGATAAAATGCGGGGATCACGGCGCAGGGAAAAATAAGCACCGTAATTTCCCTTGTCGTCACTGTTAGTTGACCAAAAAGGGCGAAACTCACGTTCTGATTTTTGTTGTGCATCGACGCCATGCAAACGTTGCACAGAGAAAATTTCATAATCCAGTGGCCGGATATTATCCACGACCAGATGATATTCATTCGTGCTTTCATCAATAGTGACGCGTTCAGTCACTTTGGGGAACAGATTAATCACAGGAGTACAGTTCAACGCCAGATAGGAAGTATCAACCAAACTCTCCAAATGACTGTCGATTTTGTCCAAAAGTAGAATCAGTTCAAATTCATTCTCTTTTTCTGTTTTTTCCAGCAAAGATTGCATACCACGAATACTGAAAAATCGGAAACGCGCCGGAAAGGCAAAATATTCTTGGACTTGGCGATAACCGCTGAAATTACGGGAATCATTGGGTAAAAGAGCCTGATTATCTTCAAACCCTTCATGGTGTGGTGAAATATCAGGTAGCACTTGATATTGTGGCGTTTCGCCCAAAGTTTGGCATACCATGCCAACCGAGTGTTCCATAATCAATTCCAGTAATTTCTGGGACTGAATATCTGGCCCTGAAAGAAAAAATGTCAGTTTGTTCAGATTGAGCTCATTGAGAAAAAATCTTCCCTGACAGACAAGTCTGATACGCAAGGCATTGACAGCACCATATTGATGAAGATTTAGTCCCATAAGAGGAAGATTGGCCGGGATCTTGCCAAGCTCAACTTTTTGCAAACTCAGTGGTTGTAAAATCACATCTTGAGTGGTGGAGTACTGGAAAGTAATTCCTTCTTTTTTCAGTGTTTGGCAAAGCATAATAGTGCCACGAGGCACTAAAAATCCGTGGCTGATATCACCTTTACTCAAGTCAGGATAAAGTTCAGTGATAGCCATAGAGGGTGTTGGGGCCAGATAGTTGGGATATAACATCTCCAGTAAGTGCTGGGAAAAATGCTGAAATTCGGCATCCATTTTTAATTGAATGCGGGAAGTCAGGAAAGCAAAACCTTCCATCAGACGTTCAATATAAGGATCAGCAACATCAATGCCGTGCATTCCAAGCCTGTTAGCTATTTTTGGATAGCGATCAGCAAACTCTTTGCCCATTTCACGTAAATACATCAGCTCCCGGTTGTAATATTCCAGTAGCTTACTGTCCATTATTCCTCCTGAGTTTATTATCCTTCTTCTTTCATGACAAAATAACCATTTTCCAGATCGATATCACTGCGGAAAATAAATTCAAGGGGCCAGGGAATACACCATAAAAATCCTTTTATTTCTATGGATAATATATTGTATAACGACAGGGAATTTATATCTGAAATGCAATTAACCTCAAGTTCATCGGGAATAATACGCGGTTCAAAAACATGAATGGCACTAATGATCTTATTTTTAATATCATTCCATTCGACATCAGATATATTTTTACCGGCCAAGGATGTTAAACCAAAATTATAAGTAGAGCGGATGATCTCTGGAAAAAGAGAAATGTCTTGCTGAGATTCCTTATTGATACTGTTGAGTAACCATTGTAAATCCCGGAGTAAATTCTTTCTCAATGTACCGTGTGACAGAAGATAATCATTGATCGCTTCTTTTTTCTTGTTGGGGAAATTATCGGTGAGCTTGTCAAGCAAAGAAGGTTGCATTCTATCTCTGGCTGTTATGCGCGCAGGAGATTTACGGGCATGATGACCGCCATGCAGCAAAGTTATATTGTCATTCATTTTTCACCTATAAATCTATAAATAAGGTTTCATCATAATCGTAAACTTTTATGTTTTATTTTTTCAATTTATCTTGAGAGTGTCTATATCGTTCTATTTCTGTCTCATAGGCTTGCAGAAAATTTTCGCCAAACAAGGCATGATCTTTCTCAAACGTATGGACAATTGTTTGATAATATTTGATGAGATAATCCCATAGATAGGATTTAGTAGTTGAAGATAATGACAAACGGGGAAATTTAATTTCTTCATGTGCTTTTTTCTCAATAACGTCAGGTTCGAATGTTCGTAAGATATCTGCTGTAATGGCATGCAATCCGGCAATCATACCTAATTGATGAGCCTGTAATTCGATTAAAATATCTCGCGTTGCTTTTTCGGGTGACATAAATCCCGGTATATGATCACCAAACATTTGAGTCAGCACAGCTTGACCGGAAGGCAGCAATTTAAACGGATTGTTGTTATCCGGCAGGATCTTCGTCATATCTGCATTTATTTCATGTTTTAGTCGTGAGCATGAAGCGTTCAGGGCCACAATACCCTGCGATAACTGACTGAGTAATTTCCCCAATTGATACATTGTATGTTCATCAAATTGTGGTTTTTTAATATTGTTAAGCCCCATGCCATCCAGCAAAGCTGCCAGTAATTTTCCCTCTAATTGGATTTTATCTGCTTGATGGGGAAAAGGCGCGTCAGGTCTGTAGGACATTGGTTCAATATTAAGGCAGTCATAGTCATTATTATAGTTACTCTTGTCATGGTCATCATTGCCATTATTGTTATCATCAATACCATGATAATCCGGATTATCATGGTATTGATGACTGGCTGAATTTTTATAATGACTTTGCTTCAGATGATCAGAATCAGTCAGATTGCTGGTCAAGTCTGGATTTGCCTCTTCCGTTGCGAAGAGCGGGGGTAAAGGCGGTGAGGATGTCTGAGTATAATAGGATAAATCATCCTGATCGCGGATTTCCTGAGACTCAGAGATAGCCGAGTCATCCAAAGATGCCAGTGGTTCAGCTTTACCTAACATTAGGCTCAGGGGATCATCATGCTTAATGTCCCTTGCATGTTGATCAGAAAACAGTGCTAACGGGTCAACTTCCTGTTTATTCTGTTGTAATAGCGTGCTGGGTGTTGTGTCATTCAGAATATTTTCCCGCTGGAAACCGCTATCTGAATTAAACATCGTAATAGGATCGGTGGCGTTAATTTGCAGAGTATTAAGGTTGACTTTTGACTCCATTTGTTCAAGCGGATCAATAGGATTGCGTTTCTGATATTGTTGAGGTGTTATAAGTGGATTATTGTCATTCAATTCTTGAGGCACTGGTTGGGTATTTTGTACTGATGTTGCATTAGCTGTGGGGAGTTTACTTTCTAATCCGTCCCATACTTCACTGGGAATATTTTTCAATTTATCATGTTGGGGTTGTATCGTATTGAGAATATGGGTTTCAGCCAAAGGTGGGGCACTTTGGGCAATATTAACAACTTGAATTTGATAATCGCCAATATTAAGAACATCACCATCACAAACTTCAATTTGACGATCAGGCGCCACAGGTATTGTGTTCAGTAAAACCTCCGAGGCGGCACCACGATTAGTAATACGGCATCCGCCATCGGCAGAAATGGATACAATGGCCTGTAAACGTGCGATGGCGTGTTCTTCGCCCGGGAGAACCCAGTTATTTTCGGTACTGCGACCTATAGTGCCACCCGGTGGTATAAAATCATAACTGAGTTGTGGTGGTCGGTTTATACCGATGTTTTTAATAATGGTGAATCGCATAATCTTGGATACCTATCGTATAAATAGATGCCTGTTATTGATGATAATAACCTCTCTTAGAAACAGAGAGGTTATTATTGCAGGATTTTAACATTATTATTTATTAAGTGATTTCTTTAGTTTTAATATTATAACCACCAGAAACGTCAGCAGCCGATTTTCCATCAAAAGTTTGACCTGTATAAATTTCAGTGAATTCTTCGAAAGCAAGACAGATAATAGTATTGGCGTAAGTACATGCTGAATCGTAACTTGTCGTACACAGAGTAACCATAACTTTCTTCATTTCAATTACGTAGAATTTCTTTTCTTCTTCTCCGCTTGATGATGTTAACATAAATATACTAGCCTCGGGAATATGCTTCCCTTTAAATAAATAATCACGCAAGGCAGTACTCGATTTATCATATACTATCTCAAGAGTCACTTCACCGATAATAGGCGTGCCTGCGCAAAGTCCTGTTTTTTGGTTGAGAGTGGCTGAATTACTTACTGAATGTTTCAGATTTATGATCGATATCATATCGTTATATTTTTTATGTTTGGATTCGCCTTTAATATCCTTTATGCTTAAATAACCACAAATAAATTCGCTCATGATTATATCCTCTGTAAATTAAATTAATCAGATTACTTCATTAGTAAAACGATTATAACCATGGTGAATGGAAGCATCGGAAATACCAGTTTCTTTTTGTCCTGTATATGTCTCTTCATATTGTTCATAATCCAGACCAATTTCGAACATACAAAAACCAGCGCTAATATTTATAGAACTATAGACAATCAAAGCGTTTGTTAGAACAAAGCTCTGCCATACTATATTTTTTGCTTCCCCTCTCTTTAGTAATTCTATTTTTATTGTTGCAATGTGTTGGCCCTTATATAAGAACTTACGCATTGTGATATAAGCTTTTTCGAGTTCACAAAATAACCGCACTTCATCTATTACCGGCACACCCGCACTTAGGCCAGAAACACCATCTGCACTGGGTTTATTTATAGTCTGAATGCCAATGTTATTAAAAGATACCCAGTTCTTATGGTTTGATTCACCAGTTTCACCGTCAATACCTTCAAGTTTCATGAACCCATAATTAATTTCAGCCATAATTTACTCCAATTAACTAAGAGATAAATAATACCTATTTTAGCGTTATGCATATAATTCGGGATTAGAAATAAATATTGCTATATAAATTGTCATATAACCGGATTGGTTTTAACTTCTTTTTAATGAAGGAAGTTTTGATACTAAGCGAAGAGATACGGTTAAACCCTCTAATTGGTAATGAGGGCGCAGGAAGAATTTAGCGTTATAATATCCCGGGTTTCCTTCAACTTCTTCTACTTGTACTTCTGCGTTTGCCAGTGGTTTTTTAGCTTTGACGACTTGTGAAGAATTTACCGGATCACCATCGACATAGTTTATTATCCAACTATTAAGCCAATTCTCCATATCACCCCGCTCTTGAAATGTCCCTATTTTATCGCGCACAATACATTTCAGATAATGGGCAAAACGGCAGCAGGCAAATAAATAAGGTAAGCGAGCTGAAAGATTTGCGTTGGCAGTAGCATTAGGATCGTAATACTCAATGGGTTTCTGAAGTGATTGCGCCCCAATAAATGCGGCCATATCTGTATTTTTACGATGTAATAATGGAAGAAAACCATTTTTTGCCAATTCAGCTTCACGGCGGTCACTAATGGCTATTTCGGTGGGGCACTTCATATCAACGCCCCCATCATCAGATGGGAAAGTGTAACAAGGCAGATTTTCTACGATCCCACCGGATTCTACACCACGGATAGAAGTACACCAGCCATACAGTTTAAATGAACGATTGATATTAACGGCCATAGCATAAGCGGCATTGGCCCAGGTGTAATTAGTGTGTGTAGGTCCCTGCGTATTCTCTTCAAAATTAAAAGTATCTACGGGATTGGTTTTGGCCCCATAAGGCAGGCGAGAGAGAAAACGCGGTAGCGCCAATCCTACATAACGAATATCTTCAGATTCGCGCAAACTGCGCCAGGGCGCGTATTCAGTATTCTGAAAAATTTTGGTCAGATCCCGGGGATTAGAAAGCTCCTGCCAGGATTCCATTTGCATGACATCCGGTGCCGCGCCTGAAATAAATGGACAATGCGCTGCTGCGCTAATTTGTGCTATTTCACGCAAGAGCTCAACATCGGGCGCAGTATGATCGAAATAGTAGTCTCCAATCAGGCAGCCGTAAGGCTCACCGCCAAACTGACCATACTCTGCTTCATAGATCTTTTTAAAGATAGGGCTTTGATCCCAACTGACCCCTTTGAAACGTTTTAGTGTGTTACTCAATTCCTTTTTGGAAAGGCACATCACCCGGATTTTCAGCATTTCATCGGTTTCAGTATTATTAATCAAATGATGCAGGCCACGCCAGGCTCCTTCGAGCGTTTGGAATTCGTCATGGTGCAGAATATGATTGATTTGCTGGGATAGTTTGTTATCAATTTCGGCAATCAAAGCCTGAATGGTGCGATAAGTATCATTAGAGACTGTAACTGTATTTTCCAGCGCCTGCTGTGCCAGCGTTGTTACTGCATTTTCAACAGCGCTGCGTGCTTGATCATTTTGCGGACGGAACTCTTTGTTCAGCAATTGGCTTAGTTCATCAGGAGAGTATTCTTTCAAACCCTGCTCTTGTTGAAGTTCAGTGTCTTGTTCTATTGTGCTCATTGATTACTCCTTATTTTCAGTCCCTTCTTCAGAGATATTTTCTGCTTCAGTGGCACTCTCTGGGGATTTTGGCGCTTCGGCTAGTGATTTCAGCAGGGCTGGATTTTGCAAAATATCGGCAATTAACTGTTCTGCACCACTTTTACCATCCATATAGGATAATAAATTGGTCAGTTGGATTCGGGCTTCAAGCAACTTAGCCAATGGTTCGACTTTTCTGGCAATTTCATCTGGTTGAAAATCCTCCATTTTTTCAAAAGTCAGTTCAATATTGAGTTTTCCTTCCTCGGTTAATGAGTTGTCCACCTGAAAAGCAACCCGAGGTTTTAGTGATTTCAGACGCTCATCAAAGTTATCTACATCTATTTCCATAAAATTACGTTCACTTACTTCAGGCAAGGCTTCTATAGGTTGTCCTGCTAAATCAGCCATCACACCCATAACAAACGGTAACTGAATTTTCTGCTCTGAACCGTAAAGTTCGACGTCATATTCGATCTGTACGCGAGGAGGGCGGTTTCGACCGATAAATTTTTGTCCACTGGATTTCATAGCGAATTCTCCATGACGGGCTAAGTAAATAGATTAATAAGGAATAAAACAGGCAGATAAAATAAGGCAATTAACGATTAATTCGGGTCAAGATTATCTGGGCGGCCAAAGATGATTTCGAGTTGATTTAAACCCTCTGGTGCAAGGTCATAAACAATGTCTATAAAATCACGATCAATTAACCGCTGTATACGAGAAATCATCATAGGAGCAGGATGACTTGGTTCATGTATGAGAAAATAGTTTTTAGCTTTTTCCAATAACATACGTGCTTCATCGCGGTTGTTGGCTTCAATCTCGCTCCAATAAATAGAAACCTTATTTTCCGGGGTTGTTGATGAGGGCAAATCCTCATGACCCAGAGATGGTTTTAGATGAGGTAATTCTGGGGCAACTGATTTTTCCTGTGTATCAGAGTCATTTATTCCTGATTGAATGGCAGGGCAAAATTCAATCACCGTATTTAAGTTTTTTAAAAGTCTTGATAATTCAGGGGCATGGACGGCTGATAATTTCTGACTGATGATATCGATTATTTCGATAAGGTGATTGCGAATATGGATGACTGCTAAAATTTCAGGATTATTAATTTGTTGTTTTAATTCATCCAGTAATCGAGTCCGCCCGCCAGTATAGCCACTGATTTCGCTTATTGAACCATCCAATAATGAATATACTTCCTGCAATGATAATTCCTTCGAAATACTTTTTAGCAGAACAGAATGTTGTACCTGCAATGTGATAGGCGAGCTATCCTCAATGGCAGCCAATATATTAAGACGAAATAAAGGATCATATTCACCATCAAATTCCAGCTTGGGCCAAACCTCTTCCCAATAGCGCTCCAAGGTTTTCTTGAGTAAATCCATGCCATCTGCATAACCACACAATCCCCGTAGCTCTAACCATGATTGTGCCAGTGCCAGAATGACACGCAGATCTTTGGTACGGGTTAACAGGCTGATGGTTTGCTCTTCCACTTGTAGCCAGTTAGGCGATTCTGCCGGAATGATAATATCACCAAATTGCTGATCGACCTTTCCGAATAAAGACTGCTCTAACGCCATAAACTCGGCATCGTATTCCAAATCTTCTCCACACGGAGACTCGGCACTGATCGGTTTGAGTAATGCATCGATATTCATAATAAATTTTCGCTCATATTAATGATTAAATATGCTACCGATTTTTATGAGTTTATTAGGACCGGACAGGTGAAATTAGGTAGCTGAAACGGACTGAAAATACTATTTGGGATAAATTCCAATGTGACAAAATGACCGTTGATGTTGAATCTGGCCAGTAGCTTCGTATTATCGTCAGAATTCGGGTTCTGTCTGCGTTTGGCTCTATTTATATCTCCACTACTTATATCTGCACTACTTATATCTGCACTATTCATATCCAGCAGGCGGTTCAGGGCCCACGGGCCAGAAATGGTCAGATTGGAGGTTGTACCATCGTCTAAATTTAATTGAATGTGAATCTGATTTGTTTTTCCGGTACCCGGCCAGTTGATCAGATGTGGAATTTGCGGGCCGTGGCTGTATTGTAATTGTTGACCATCGATATCCAGTATCATGCTTAATATGTTGTTGTCCATGTTAACTGCACGAACGATGACACGAAATGAAGGTACGGGCATTCCGCTGTTAAAAAGAGTATCGCGGATGATTTGAGCCTGTTTAAACGGTCTGAGTAGCTTTTTATCTCCTGCCCGCATTTTTCTATCTATTCCTGCTATTCCTGCTATTCCTGTTCCCGCTATCATGTGCCAGTCAGCTTGCGTCGTATCGACTTTTCCGGCCAGATATTTCTGGAAAAAAATATCCATTATTCCCGTTCTTGGGGTAAACATCCGTGCCATATCATCGGGCTTTATGTCGTTACGCGCGCCTTGTGTCAGCGGATAACGATTGGCGATCGCTCGATGGCAAAAGTTACTCACTTCTGTCTTTAGATGCTTCTCAAGATTTTTCATATCACTGAGCTGAGTATCATTACTGGCACCCGTCACCAGAGAATAAATTATATTCTTGAATGGCATCGGCAGGTGTTTCGCTGTTGCCTGTAGCTGTGTGATCGCTTTATCTGCGGGCGCTGGCATTCCTGCATCGGCGGCATTCTGCACTGAAATTAAGTATCTGTATAACTCACCGATTTGTTGGATCGTACTATCAAAAGGGATTTTTCCTTTTTCTTCATCAGAACTGTTTGCCAATTCAGTCAGTTGTGCAAAGTGTTCTTTCAGTATTTGTTCTGGTTCCGGTTGTTTGTTGTCTGGCAACATTTGTTTCGGGACTAATTGAGTCAATGAGCCGGCTTTACTTTTTTCTAATGAACGGGTCTTACCAGTGACAATATTGCTGATTTTATCAGCCTGGTTATTCTTCAGGCTGGTATCCAGAGTGATATTTTTGCTGATGTTAACCAGCAGGTTACGAATGGGGGAAAAACTGGATGAAAGCAAACGAGCCATATTGGCATGTTGGTCCAGACTATCAATATTGTTCAGCCGGATGTCAGACAGGAATTTATCCCATTGATAAATGTAATCATTAATATAAAGTTGCCGTACATAAAGAGCGATTTCCCCGGCAGACTGTTGTCTTGCATAGGAGCCGAGTACCCAGCTATCCTGATTGTACAGGGTATCAATCAGCGAATTGAGCTCTTTGTCCATCGCTGTTTGGTAACCTGTAGGCGTGAACATTCCCGGTATACCTTGAGTTATGGATGCGCCACTGATCCGCGAAAAAACGAGTTCGGCTTTGGGACCGGCAAGGGTTGCCAGACTCACTGTGGATAAATTGGCGTTGCTCAACAAGTTATTTTTCAAATGGATGTAGATGTACTGTGCTGGTGGAATGCTGCTGAGTAGAATCTGTTTTTTTTCCACCAGTTGATCTTCACGGACATAGGGTGAAGTGACAACTTGGTTATCCAGTAATTGACTGAGATGTTCGTTAATTTGGCGTAACTGGAGGTGTGGAATACTCGATTGTGAGTGGGTATACAAATATTGCATCACCCAATTACGCAAAAATTTACCGTTATAATGTTTGGGCTGATATAACATCTGATAGGCTTTTAACGTACGATAAATTCCATCTATGCCATCCATACCTTCCATATCCGCACCCCTGTCTTGATGCAACTGAGAGGTTATTAACTGTGCTACTTGTGGCAGCAGCAAAGTTTGTAATGCTTTTGTGTACAATGACCAACTTGCATCGCTGACCTGTTCACCACAATATAATCCCATTTGGTAGGATAGCGGAGGGTTATCAAGGGAGAAATGCCGGCTTTTTCCTAAACTCTCCAGATCGTTCAAAATAGGCAGTAAGGGATAAATATCGGCACTATCAGTACTTTTTTTTAACTCAGAAAATTGACGCAGTATCAGGGGCGTTTTAGCCTGAACTTCCATCAGGTAATTTTTGTTGTTGTTGTAACTGGCAAAGAGCAAAGCAACAATAGCGCCCATAATCGCCATCAAAATAATGTAACCTAAACCATTTAGCAGACGGTTACGGTATACCCACCAACGGTTGTAATCAGCGAGTCCCGCCTCTTGGATGATGCTGCCCAGTAAATTTTTCAGAAAATAAGCCTGATGCTGATGAAAAGCGTTTTTATTATTCCCCCGTGAAAGTGAGCTGTTATCACTGTTATTATCACTATCTGTAGGTAATTGGAGAGCGTGGTTGATTTTCTCCATCACACTATCAAATGACACACCTTCCTGTATTCCACTGGTGAAATAAAGTCCTCTCGGTGAATAAGGGATCTCAAATCCCGACTTAGCGAATGTGACCTCCAGATATTGTTCTATCTTAGGTCCCAACGCAGCAAATTCTTGTGGGAATAAATAACTGTCGGCGCAGTTCCGCAGATCATGCTGACGCAGCAAAATATCAGGTAATTCGGCATCTAATCTTTGTTGTAACAAACTATATTGCTGTTCAAAGATTTGCTTCATATTCCAGTTAGCTTCATTCCACGGAAAGTTAAATCCCCAGATTTGATCTCGCTGTGCTTTATCTAAATGAGTAAAATAAGCACTAAATCCTTTTAATAAGTCAGTTTTGGTGATTATGACGTAAATCGGCAACCGAATTTTGAAGTGGTCATGCAATTCCGATAGACGTCGGTGTAACATATAGGCTTGCCGTTGCTGCGCTTCCTTTAATGGATTAAACAAATCTTCTACGCTGACGGTAACAATGACGCCATTGACTGGCTGGCGAGTCCGGTATTTTTTCAATAACTTAATAAAAGACGTCCACTCAGAGGCATCTAATGTGTTCTGAGTGTCCTGCGTGATATATCGTCCAGCAGTATCCAGAAAAACCGCATCATTGGTGAACCACCAGTTACAATTTCCCGTTTCTTGCTGGCTATATAAGACAGAGTTTTCAAAATGATCAGCCAATGGAAAGTGCAGGCCGGAATTTGCCAGTACAGAAGTTTTCCCGGAGTGGGGAGCGCCTATGACGACGTACCAGGGTAATTGATATAAGTACTGACGATTGGAAAGATGTCTCCAACCGGATTTATATTTAGGGTTAAGGCCATAGAAATTAGCATTTTTCAGCAGTCGTGCCACATCAGAAAAGCGTTCTGATAGTGTTCCATCTTGTATCGCATGAGATTGCTCGCTCTGCTTATTGTCTTTGTCTTTGTTCAATTGGCTGGATAATTTTTTATTCAGCCAGGTCCGGTATAAGGGCGGTACTGACTGGATTAACAACCAGATAAGGAATAACGATATGATCGTGATGACTCGTACCGTATTTGATTCAAAAGGTACGGCCCTGCCAATTGATATAATGGGACCAATAAACCAGATAATGAAAGAAATTGCTGTTATTCCCAGAAAACTCCACATTAGCCGGTTAGTAATGATAGAAAGAATTATATTCAACATGTTTCAGTTCTCTCAGTTCATCTGATTTACAGGAGAAACTAACAGTGTGATTTCTACCCGTCTGTTTTTAGCCCGATTGTTTGGAGTATCATTTGGTACTATGGGATTACTGGCTCCTCTTCCTTCTGTTCTGATCCATTCTGACTGATCCAAATATCTCTGGAGTTCTCTTTTTACCGATTTGGCTCTGGCTAGTGATAATGAATAGTTGGATGAGAAACTGGGGCTGTTAATAGGGATATTATCGGTATAGCCAACAACCAAAATTTCGCCTTTGATATTATTCATCGCCTCGGCGATATGTCTGATAACATTCAGATACTGGTTTCTAATTTGGGTGGAACCTGTCTTGAATAAACCGTCACCTTTTAGCGTGACAATACTTCGGTCAGCCCAATCCGTCACATCAAGTAACCCGGCTGCAATTTCATCTCTCAGCAAATCTTGCAGATTCAGCGTGGGTGGCACGGAAGGCGATATCCGATCATCGACTGATACATTAGGCAGATTGGTTTGATAAATGCTTGCCAATACCGGGCTGGCTATATCTCCCAATTGCCAATCCAATCCTATATACAGGACACAAACCAAAAAACTTAACACTGCGGTACAAGACCATAGAGGAAAAGGGGGTTGCCAGAGTTTATTTGGTGCAGTGATATTACCTAATGCAGGTGACAGCTCCGGAGGGTAACCGCCACGAACTGAATGGATTAGCTGAAATAAGCGTTGTTTCACGGTTTCTAACTGGGAGCGACCATTATCCATGACGCGGTAACGCCCTTCAAACCCAAGCTGGAGGCAGAAATTCATCAGTTCCAGCAAAAATAAATTTTCTCTGGGGTTTTGTGATAATGTGGCCAGAAGCTGGAAAAATTTTTCACCTCCCCATGTTTCATTATGAAAAGTAACCAATAATCCACTGCCTGACCAGACTCTGTGAACTCCCCAGGGCGTCAGTGCTGCTGCTTCATCCAATGTGGTACACAGACAGTAACGTGCACCGATGATGACTTCATAAGGCAATTTGGCGTGTTGGCACCGGACTTCAAAATTTCGCATCTCATCGATCAACTTTTGTCGTAATCCTGTCGGATCAGGATGTTCTGTCGAGTGGCGGATCCGCGCAATGCTGTTCAGCAGTGGGTTGGCAGCAGCGACTAATGGATTATGACGAGTATCATCAGACGATATGGTGTGCTTCTTTGTATTTTTTTCCTGCATCATATGAACGGTGACCTCTATTTGGTTTATTCGGACTGATTGCGAATAGCCCAAAATTCCATGTTCAAGCCAGGAAACTCACCAGCCAGATGTAACGCAAAACCACCGGATTTCTCCATTTGATTCCATATCTCCCCCTCTTTTTCTAATTCGAAGTAGGTATAACCTGCATGCCAGGGGAGCTGTCTGGGAACTGATGGCATGGTATGGATTGAAATGCCGGGTAACTGTAATTGCACGAGTTCGCGTATACGGCTAATCGGCGCAATTTTCATCTGTGCAGGAAAATGATTCAACAATGTGTCTTTGGCGACATCAGCATAGACGGCCAACACAAAGCTGAAGGCTTTTATCATATTGGCGTTTGGTAAAGTGACCACATTCAGTCCATGAGAATATTCTGTCAGAGGGAGTTGAATCGCATGTTCTTCCAGAATGATTGATAATCCTTGGCGCAATAAGAACATGAGCTGATTAAAACACACCGCCAAATTATTATGATCATAAGTGGGAAGTTTTCTTTCCGGCGTGCGTGTCTTGGAGAAACTGGCTAACTCAGTCGCAAATTGCAGCCACTCACTGAACAAACGTTCTGGATGCAGTGATGACATATGCTGTATATGGTTTACTTGGCCGCTATAACGATTTATCAGCGTCAATAAAAGAAGGTTCATGACTTCTGAATCATTGCGTTGTCCCAGCTGTAACAAGTGTTGGCTGAGTTGTTGGCTGCGTTGTTCCAGTAAACCCTGTAAATTAATGATGAATCCCGTAATCTGTGGATGAGTATGGCAGTTGAGCAGGGGAGGAATAAATTGTGAATCGAGGTGCAATTTATTATCACGGTTTTTATTCACAACACGCACAATACTCAGTGAAGTCCACTCTGGTGTCAGATCTGATTCCAGCATCAACCGCAGACGCATCTGCCCAAACTGCACAATGGCACTGCCGACTGACATGGAGTTAATATCATTGACTTCGGATTCAGTGCTGACAAAGCGCGCCATAGAATCTTCAGTTTCACTGAAAATGATTTCCTCTTTTCCTCCCCGGAATATTGGCAGTGCCAATACAACATTACTTTCTGTCTGATTATCCGGAACTTGTAATGGCACCGGCGCATATGCTTCTGTGAAACTAAATGGTGTTCCATCAGGAAAAATTCCACTGGCGGAGGAAATCATGATCTTACCTTGGTCGAGGAGAGGTTGATTTAACGCCAAAGTTAAAAATCCCCAATAATACGGCGCTTGAGCCATTCCCCAATCCCGGATATAGGATTCCAGATAGTTTTCAGCTTGTTGGAAATGATGAGGGCGTAAAAACATGCCTTCTGTCCAGATAACTTTTTCTGGTCTATTCATTATTATGCAGTCCCTTTTCATGAAGCAGTACGCTGGTTGTAGCTTTCGTTTTTCAAGCTGTAGCTTTGTTGGCTGCGCTCAGCAACTCAAAATCCATTGGGTATACCTTTCTAATTACATTTTTGGGTGGAATTTAAACCATTGGCTGTGACTTTAATGTATATGTTTAATTCGTCTGGCGGTGAGGCCCAAAACGCGTAAAAAGAGGGTTGTTCAGGTATGGGAACGGGCAATGAAATACGCCATCTTTTTCCATTCAGTTGCTTATATTCAGCAAAAATGCCGATGCAGCGGATTTCTGGTGTATTTTTTTCCAATAGAAACCGTTGGTGTTGGAAAGGAAGTAAAAAAAATTGATCGGCATTCACCCATTTATCGCTCAGAACCGCTTGCGCATTACTTTGCAGAGAAAAAAAATCAGCAGACATAAACTCTGTATCCGACTGCAATAAAATAATGTGTATCTTCAGTGGGGCTGCATCATTTACGTTCGTTGTGGCATCGAAAATTAATTTATAGGGCGGTAATTTTTTCTGTTCTGGTGATGAGGAACATCCTGCAAACGCCATCAAAACAAGCGTCATAAAAACAAGCGTCATAAAAACAAGAACTATAAAAATATGAGAATGTAATATTCTTCTTATCGACTTGATGGTTAAACTTAATCTGTTTATTGACATTAACCTTCTGATTCTAATGCTGAAAGACGAGTTCTCATGGACGGTATTTCCTGTATTAGGAATCCATTAGGTATAAAAAAAGGGTATAAAAAAAGGGTATAAAAAAAGGTATAAAAAAGATCTCAACTTCCTGATATATCGACCTTGGTTTGACTTGGATTAGTGCGTGATCCTATGGCATTGGTTGAGTTCTGCATGGTTAAACTTGATAGCCGGGTGGCTGGAGAGCCTTTAATCAGAACGCTATTGGCACCCATGGTGTGATGGGATGGTCCCATGACCGTACCTGACATGAGGCCTAAATTGACGCCGGGGTTATCGCCGGTTGTCATGGGAGTCGTCGTTGTCATGTTATGGGCAGGGCTTCCCATGAAAAGGATCGTGGAAGTACTGGTACTGATAGCATTAGTACCAGAAGCCGTATTGACATAAACGACAGGCACTGGTGGGCCGGGAGGAGCGGGGGTCAGACAGATATCGGGTGTTGCCATATCTGTACCTCCTCCCTGAGTATTGGCGAACATAACTTTTTCCTTATAATCAAAAAATTTCCTTATCATCAAAAAATGATTTGGGTTATTCCTATCCAATATGGATTTGCTCAGCATCTATTTTTGTGATTGCTTTGGCAGAAACAATGGTATTTTGGGCATGTAGCCGCATATAGTTTTCAGCCTGCATATCTAATTGCCCGGCGTGAACTTGCTCTGTTTGTGTTGTATGGCGCAATAGACGATGACTCAATTGTGTTATGGATTGCCAAACGGATTCAAATTGATTACCGACTATCCTAGTGATAGAGACCCAAGCTGACAGCGATTTGCCGCTGTATTGCATTTCGTTGATATGGCAGCTTCCATTGTCGGCTGTGATATTCAATCCATTGCTGTTCAGATTCAAATTGCCTTGAGAATTAATGGTCAAATCACCCAATATATTGATTTCAGCCGGATGTTGTTGTTCTGCCCGTTCTAATATAGCCAATATCCAGAATTGTTCTTCGACCTTGGTAATCAGCACCGTATCCCCTATTTCAGGAGTCAGCAGACAACTGGCGGCTTGTCTGCAATGCCAGCCACGATCCTGGCTTTCGACCATTAAATTGCTGTCCTGAAGAATATGAATGACTTGACCTGAAATCTGTTGTAGTGGTTCTGTAGAAAGGGTGTACGAAGAAAGAGCATAAGGAGATTTCTTCATTGTGATTCTCCAGATTTAAATTCTATGTTGGCGTTGCTGCGTACTCCATGCTTAGGCCGTCATCAGCGTACTCATATCACTTCCTGATCGCGTTTAGGCAACGTTTTGGTACGTTGTATATAGGCCCGCTCAAATAAGGTTGAATGATCAATGATTGACTGAGACATATCGGTGCGGAAAAGATTGGTTTCCCGCAAATCAGTACCATTAAAGCTACATTTCTGCATTAAAGCTCCCATTAGATTGGCATGATTCAACAGTGCATCTCGAAAATCTGTTCTGATGAATGTACTGTTGACAGTATGCAGATACTGCATATCAGCGAATTGACAATTAGCTTCGCTTAAGTCGCTGTTATGAAGTGTAGCGCCATGGAAAGTAGCCTGAATCAGAGGCATCTGGCGTAAATTACATTCTACCAATGTGGCGTAACTGAAATCTGCCTGATTAAGATTACTGTCCATGGTGAACGCACTGGTCAGTAGTTTGGCAGATCGGAACCGGATGGCTTCTGCCTTTGTTTCTACCCATGAACAACTATCAAGTCTGGCGTGATCAAAAATAGCCTTTTCTAGTTCACACTGAATAAAGGAAACTTTATTCAGGTTTGCGTGATTGAATTTAAGCGCAGGCAAGGACATTTCCAGAAAAGTGCAATTTTGCCATTGCGAATGTTGAAAGCGACAATGTGCAATGAATGTTTTTTGCAGGAATAAATCTGTGAATAGAGCATGATTAAATCGGCAATGATCAAATAACGTTTCCTGCATCTGAGTTTCTTTGAAACTGGCAGCGGAAAAATCACTTTCTACACATTTTGCTTGTATCAGACTGGCATTATCCAGATTTACGTTATAGAGAGAGGCATGACATATTTCAGCTCTGGCTAGCATGGCTTCACTGAAATCAGCACCATCCAATTGACTGTTATTAAAACAGGCGCTTTCCAGTAAGGTACGGGTAAAATTGGCACCCCGCAGATCCATGCCGGAAAAATCGACTCCCGTAAAGTCCATATCACTGAAATCACGGTTTTTATGCATGATCCGTTGGGCATGTTTACGAATGATTTGTGATAAATCCCCCATTAAACGCAGAGCAGGGCCTTGTGACAGTACAGAAGCAAGATACATTTTGTGCAGAGATTGTTCCATCTGAGCTAACTTTTGATCGCTAAGCCCCATTTGTTGCTGCTGCTGGTACAGTACATCCCTTATCTGATGGATATTTTGTGGTCCCCTGAGCTGATTTTTCATGGCAGATTGTTCGGTATCAATACCTTGTTCTTTCGCTTTTGCGCAAAGTTCTGCTCTGGTCAGCTCCGCCTCAGCGTATTTTTGAGCCGCATCCTGTTCTATTTTATCCACAAACTCTGGCAGCTCATCGGGTTTAGGATTAACGGACCTCTCAGTATCAGGCGAAAATAACGTATTGATGTCTATTCCATATTTTTCCATGCGCTCACGTTGCTGCTCACGCAGGCGTTTTGTCCGATTTTGTAAATTTTCGCTTAATGGGCTGTGACGCTTATCATTATCAGGCTGTTCGGTATCTACCCATGGGCCAATGATCTCTTCCGGAATCAGATCTTTTTCCCGAAAAGCGTACAATGCCCCTTTTTCCTTATCCAGTCGTTGATTGAGTATCCGGAGATAATGCTGTGCAGTACATTTATCAGAAGACGGCTCATTGCTCAGTTCCATTGCGGAGAGCATTTGCAAAACATCGCTGGCATCATCTTCATTGACATGCGCGCAACCATGCCAAATTAGGATCATTTGTTCTAGATGAGGAAAAAACCACACTGTCGTATTGCGCATTATTATTTCTTCGAAAATCTCTTCATCGACACGCAATCGTCTGATGAAGCAACGTGCCTGCCATGGTGGCAGAGTTCCTTCCTGAACAGGTTTTTCAGGATGCATATTCCAGATGCGCCATGTGGCTTTTTCTGGCAGTTCTTCACATTGTTCCCACCACTGATCGCGAGGCGCCGCATTAAACAGCCTCCAGTCTATATCGCTGGAAAAGCCGGGAAACTCATTTTCCAGCCATTCTTTATCGTATTTTTTCCCGACACGGGTAAAACGGCGTGGCCACGTTAAATCCAGCGGACAAAAGCTGGCAGGATTTGGCGTATCTTGTGGTGATAGCAATTGTCTGTGCAGGGATTCAATATTAGGTAATGAGCGGATCTCTACGCCATTTTCTAATGTTTCCGGAATGAATTCGATACCGTATGGGTTCTCATCATAATTTTTTCCACCGAAAGAGCGGCTCCAATCCAGTCGCATCTGTTCAAATTCTTGGGGCTTTGACGGAGTATCATTAATCCAGTGGCGATCACCGAAAGCAATCAGTGTTTTGTCTAAGCGATCTATCTGAATACGTGCAGAACACGATGTTTTATCTGTCTGGTGATGGGTATAAGCATAACCGGTAGCGAGAAATTCAGCGCGAGATTTGGGCATTGCGAGATCAATGATGCCATTACAGGTTTTCAATTCACGTTCTGCAAGCTGCCAGAGTTCAGGTTCAGGTCGCAGGCGGGGGGATGGACTCATATCAGTTAGAGCCATAATGGATACCCCAAGATAATTCTTTTTCAACCAGCGATAAGGGCGATAAAGCATACTTAAGCGCAGAGGTTTAATGATTTTCATTGAAATTCCCGGATAGTCCAGACCATTTTATGAGAAAACGGTATGTCTTTGTTTATTTTATAAATAAAAATATTATGTAATAAGGATTGAATTTAATTTAATCATTGTTTGGTTTAATCAGAGTTTAATTTGACCATGATAGGGTTAAATAAGGAATATTGACTGAGTGATTCCTCTGAATAAATAGGGGGCTATATAATATAGAAAAATTACTATAGACAAGTTTTTTTCATATATTACAAACTTCTTCTCTTCGACTATTAAGTCATAATGACAGGAATATCATCAACAAATAAAAAACAGATTAACCTAATTGAATAAGCGCTGCTTTTATAGAAATTTTCGCTGTGGTATCTATATCTATAGAAGTATTGGATTTTAAAGTCAGTTGATTTGCTTTTACTTCAGCACTTCCTGTGATGGATTCATTTTTATTACCCGTAATATCAAGTTTGTAATTTCCACTGATACCTTCGGTAAAGTTACCTCCAACATCCAATTTATAAGAACCACTGATTTTTTCTGATTTATCACCAGTGATATCTGCTTTATATCCATCAGAAATAGTATATTTAATGCCGCCACTGGTGACTTCGATTTCCTTGCCATTGGTAACAGTGCTCTTCTGCTTATTTTTGATTTCTGTGGTACTGGCACCTTCAATGGTGATTTCCTGATCATTCTCCACAGAGATTTTCATATCCTTTTCAGCATGTAATTCAAAGGACTCTTTACTTTGGGCATCATCGATAAATAAGTAACTGGCATTATCTTTCCCACCATCCAGACTACGTGACATTATGCCCGTTTTGGTGGCTTCTTTCGGTAATTCCCAAGGAGGCATATTATTTTTGTTAAAATTGCGTCCCACAACAAGAGGTTCGTCAGGATTGCCATTAATAAAACTGACGATCACTTCTTCGCCAACTCTGGGGATTTGTACTGTACCGAATTTAGCGCCGGCCCAATTGCTGGATATTCTTACCCAGCAAGAACTTTTATCGTCTTTCGCATCACTTCTATCCCAGTAAAACCTGAGCTTGATCCGGCCATATTCATCTGTCCATATGGTTTTGCCATTCGCCCCGACTACAATCGCCTGTTCCGTACTGGCGATCGGCCATGGTGTCACACGAGGAGCTCGCCAATTCACTTTGGCTGGAATGGCTGTAAATTCAGTTTTGAGTATTTGTTTAATATCGTCAGACGCATCTTCTTTAATAAATTGAGATAATTCATAAAATTCATACGTTGCGCTGACAATAAGGTATTCATCATTATCTTCATCGCGTAATGCCTTAGATAATTTGAAGGTGTGACCCGGTGCAATGCCTGAGTGTATACTTTTTGCCTTTATATACTGACTCTGTGCAGTAGAAGACTGCTGTAATATTCGGACGTAAAACTGACCTTGCGTATTTTCCGTATAATTTCCCGGCCACTCAAATAATTCTGTTGTGGGTACAGAGGAGTCTGGATTTTGTTGTGTTTCTTTTAGTTGGGCATTTGGCTTAAGGAAGTTATAGTCACTCATTGTATAAAGTTTGGGTGTGATCGAATAACTTACCGTCCAATCAAACAGATAGCACTTGTCTTTATGACTTGGTGGATAATGGTTTGGATAATATTCAATGGATGAACATCCGGGCAGAGCAGAATGGGATTGTGGTGAATCAGCCAGGATAAGCGTATGGTCACTTTCACTATGTTGAAAATAGTAATAAATTCCTTCTCGTTCCATTAGACGACTCAGGAAATCGAAATCAGTTTCTTTGTATTGAGTGCAATACTCTAGTGATTGATATTTTGAATTAAGCTCATTCTTAAACTTTACTTTATGTTTATCCAAAATATCTTTGATAATTTCGGGGGCTGTTTTCTTTTGCCAGATCTTGAAATCTTTGTTTAAAGTTAAGGTAAACAAAGCTGGTTGGACGATGATCTTATATAAATAGAAGTACCCATCATAATAGTCGCAAATTATAGCTTCACGGATCAGTCCATTCAGATAGCGTGATTTTGCTGACATATCTTCCGGATTTTTTATCTCAATACATATCTGCTTGTTTCGTAATGATTTTATATCAAGATCTTTCTTTTCACTGAAAAGTTCCACCTCAAAACTATAAATATTTGATAGCTTCTCTTCTCCTTTTAATGACTTAAAAATTAATGTGTCATCACCCAGAGAAGAGTGAGCAATAATGATTTTTTCCATTAAAAGTTCCTTGTGAAAGCAAAGCTACCGCATGAGCCTTTAGATGAAGGTTCGGTGATGAATCAAAATATCTTATGACTTCAAATTACTACAATTAACCTAATAATATTCATAGGTTATTAATTCATGATGAATATTTCACATGATAAATTATTATTCAACATAATTATAACTTTTTTTCTATTTGGTTCACAAAATAGTACCATTATGAAATATCATATTATGATTGAATGGGAGGTGGTTGAAAAATATGCATCTTAGATGGAGTTATCTGATTTAAAGATATTTTTTATACAACATGGAATGTAAACTTTGACGGGAAATTTGAGAGGTTGCTCTTGGTAGCGGAATAGCTGAGATGTTTTTTGTAGATATATATAAAATAAATTGACAGCAATCAGTTCATTAATCGTTCAACTCATTGCTGTCAAAAAGTAAAGTTTATTATAAAACAATTAGTTTGCTGCGCTGAAACAAAGCACTAATATTATTTTAATAATAAAACAATCATTTTAATGCTGATAAGGCGCTGTCATAATCAGGTTCATTGGTGATTTCATCAACCAACTGACTATAAATAACTTGGTCATTCTCATCCAGAACAACAACAGCACGAGCAGTTAATCCACCCAGTGGGCCTTCATTGATCGCGACGCCATAATTTTCGTGAAACTCACCACCACGAAGAGTCGAAAGGGTCACAACATTAGACAGACCTTCGGAACCGCAGAAACGAGACTGGGCAAAAGGCAAGTCCGCTGAAATACACAGGACGATAGTGTTATCCAGTTCACTGGCGAGTTGATTGAATTTACGGACAGATGTGGCACAAACACCGGTATCAATGCTTGGGAAGATATTAAGCACTTTACGTTTACCTGCGTACTGGCTCAATGTTACATCAGCAAGATCTTTAGCGACCAGTGTGAATGCTTTGGCTTTCTGACCTGCTTGTGGAAAATCTCCGTTGACGGTGATATCGCTACCTTGAAACTTAACTGTTTGTGTCATGGTTTTATCCCTCTAAAAGTAAACTGCGCCGTCAGTTTAAAGGAATAGTGCGATCTTGCCCACAAAAATAGATGTAATATTCATGAAATACTCTATCTCCCTTTAATTAACAATGTCTTATGATTTACTTTTAGGATAATTATTAGATCCATAAGGCAAAAAATTATGCATAAAGTTACGCTGTTTCCTTCCGTATTATTGATGGCTGGATTGTCTTTTTCTGCCTCTGCGGCAAATGTTCCTGCCGGAACTCAGCTAGATTCTCGTCAGGAATTGGTTCGTCAATTGAAAAATGAACCTGCATCGTTAGATCCAATAAAATCTTTCGGTTTGACAGAGGCTCAAGTCTTACGTGATCTATTTGAAGGGCTGGTGAATCAAGACGCCCGTGGTCAGACTAGTCCCGGTGTTGCCACTGATTGGAAGACAACAGATAACAAAACGTGGATATTTACGTTACGTCAGGATGCACACTGGTCTAATGGTGACGGTGTCACGGCTTCTGATTTTGTTTATAGCTGGCAGAGATTGGTCAATCCAGCGAATGCCTCTTCTTTTTCTTGGTTTGCTGCTTTATCAGGCATGCAAAATGCACAGGAAATTATTGATGGAAAGTTACCACCAGAGGCGCTCGGCGTGGAAGCCATCGATCCTTATACATTAAAAGTGACCCTGAATCGTCCTGTGCCTTATTTTCCCAGTATGACAACCAACTTTAGCCTTTATCCGGTTAATAAACAGGGCGTTGAAAAATATGGCAACGATTGGACTCGGGTAGGGCATTTGATTGGTAACGGGGCATTCATGTTAACGGGAAGGGTCGTGAATGAAAAAATTATCCTGACACCAAACCCGCATTATTGGGATAACAAAAATACAGTACTGAAAAAAGTCACTTTCATGCCGATTAACCACGAATCCCATGCAACCAAGCGCTATTTGGCGGATGATCTGGATATTACGGAGTCTTTCCCTAAAAACATGTACCAGAAATTGCGGAGTGATCTTCCGGGGCAAGTCTTCACGCCAGATCAGTTAGGGACATACTATTATGCTTTCAATACGCAACGGGCACCAACGAGTGACATTCGGGTCAGACAAGCACTTGCTATGGCAATAGACAAGAGACTGATTGCGGAAAAAATCGTCGGGACAGGCGAAAAGCCGGCATGGAATTTTACCCCTGATGTAACAGCAGGATTCCAGCCAGAGAAAAGCCGACAGGAAACAGTGAGTCAGCAAGAGTTAGATGAGCAGGCAAAGGTGTTATTGAAAGCTGCTGGATATGGAAGTGAGCATCCGTTGAAAATATCACTGCTTTATAACAGTTTAGAAAATAATCAGCGGATCGCTATTGCGATTAGCTCAGAATGGAAGAAAAAGTTGGGCGTAGAGGTAAAATTAGTCAATCAGGAATGGAAAACCTACGTTGATAACCGCAATACCGGTAATTTTGATGTAGTCAGAGCCTCTTGGACCGGAGATTATAATGAACCATCAAGTTTTCTGTCCCTTCTGACATCTACTCACAGCGGTAATCTCGCGAAATTCCACAGTGCTGATTATGATGCGCTGCTAAAGGCCGCCAGTGATGAAACGGATAATGCAACAAGAAACCGCCTTTACGGTCAGGCTGAAAAAATGATCACGGAACAAGCGCCGATTGTCCCGATTTACCAATATACCAATGGCCGATTAATCAAACCGTGGCTAAAAGGATACCCGATCACCAATCCTGAAGATGTCGCCTATAGTCATACCATGTATATCATCAAGCATTAAATTAAGTACGAGAAATCAGTACGAAAAGGAGTCGATGTGGAAACGATCTATGGCTCGGTGTTTAAAGGCTCAAACGCAATTTACGCTTGTCAATTGAATGGCAAGGGAGGTGTTACGGCATTTGGGGATGATTCACCCGCAACAGCAGAGCAGCCATTTTGGCAACATCTTGATTATAAAGATCAAGATAGCCGTCAATGGATTATAAATACGCCTTTGCTGCCATCTCCTGTAAAAGAAGGATTATTGGGTGAAAGTATTCGTCCGAAAGTGCTGCGCACCGGTGAGGGCACTTTGATTACCCTGAGATCGGTAAACCGCAATGATAATGCGCGGCCTGATCATCTGGTATCGTTCCGCATCTATATTAATGACAGAATAATCATCTCCAGCCGCCATCGGAAAATTCACTCCATCGATCAAGTGGTGGATGATTTACACAATGGCGTCGGGGCAATAAATACAGGGCATTGGCTGGTTGAAATTGCTAGTGCCATTACGGATGAAGTGAATGAGTTTATTGAAGAACTACATGATAATTTGATTGAACTTGAAGACAACATTCTGGAACAGAAAGTGCCGGGGCGAGGGGAACTGGTCTTGCTGCGTAAGCAATTAATTGTCCTGCGTCGTTATATGGCTCCACAACGGGATGTTTTCATTCGTTTAGCCAGTGAGCGACTGCCTTGGATGAGTGATGACGAGCGTCGTTTAATGCAGGAAATTGCAGATCGATTGGGTCGTGGTTTGGATGATCTTGATGGTTGTATTGCCCGGACCGCAGTCCTTGCCGATGAGATTACCTCCATGATGGCAGATGCCATGAATCGCCGCATTTATATGATGTCTCTGCTGACGATGATATTCTTGCCAACGACCTTTTTGACGGGATTATTTGGTGTCAACTTAGGCGGAATACCCGGTAATAAGTATCAATTTGGGTTCGGTTTATTCAGCCTGTTGTTATCTATACTGATGGTCATTTTCTCATGGTGGTTAAGGCGAACCAAATGGTTATGAAAGCTATTGAAACTCATCGGGGTGTTTTGGTGAGTGGATAACTATCTGACTATCTGACTATCTGACTGACTATCCGAATAGTGCCACAGATTTGAGATATATCAATAATCTTATCCCACAATTAAGGCACTATAACTTCCGCAGGTGAATACAACGTTGAGCGATGAACGTTGTGCTCCATAATTGTAGTTTTTCTTATCTTGAGTTTGATACAGAATAATTGACCATTATTATGCCGATGTTAGTTTTAGCATCGGCAATTTTTTATTCCTGTCAGTTGGATGTATGATTTTTAAACGTTTGTAATATCTATAAACATTGATTCATCAATGTGAGTTGCAGACATGTCAGCTAACGAAATGTTGGTTGATGATACTACCGCTTCGCTGAACGCATACTCTTCTCTTTCTCCCTCACGGTGCAATGGCAAATTGACAAAGTCGAAAAGCGTTTTATCGGCTAACTGGCTTGGGCTGACATTTTGGAGAGATTTGAAAATACTTTCTACCCTGCCTGGTGTTTTCTTATCCCAGTCTACCAACATCGCTTTGATCGCCTGCCGCTGTAGGTTTTCTTGGGAACCACACAGATTACAAGGGATGATTGGGAATACTTTATGTTCTGCATACTTGATAAGGTCTGTTTCCCGACAATAGGACAATGGTCTGATGACGACATTACGACCATCGTCAGAACGCAATTTCGGCGGCATTGCTTTCAGACGTGCGCCATGGAACATATTCAGGAACAGTGTTTCAACGATGTCATCCAGATGATGTCCAAGTGCAATTTTTGTTGCACCGATTTTTTCTGCGAAGGAGTAGAGTGTGCCGCGACGCAGCCTTGAACATAATCCACAAGTGGTTTTACCTTCAGGGACTTTCTCTTTAACAACAGAATAGGTGTCTTTATCGACGATATAGTATGGAATATCCAGACTTTCAAAATAGTCAGGCAAAATATGTTCAGGGAAACCGGGTTGTTTCTGATCAAGGTTGACCGCAATCACATCAAATTTGATTGGCGCTACCTTTTGCAGATTCAACAGGATATCCAACATCGCAAATGAATCTTTGCCGCCACTGATACATGCCATTATCACATCATTATCTTCGATCATATTGTAATCAATAATGGCATTACCAACGTTTCTCCTCAGGCGTTTCTGGAGTTTGTTGAATTCAAGTGTCTCTTTTCTGGTATCTTTCTGATTCATTGCGACTTCTCACATTGCCGATTGTATCGACTGTAGATTTTCCATATGGATTCTTTGCAGGAAGTGGATTATACGGATTTTTCTTTTTGTTTGAAATGTATCTGTGCTCAAGCAGTATGCCGATAAAACCCCGATACTTATTCTGATGCTGGCTTACGGCTCATTCCGACATCCACCGTATGTTTTTTTGAACAATACGAGACAGGAAAGGCGACCTCATTTCTTAATGAAATTTGCTTATATTTATCTATGCCCAATAGATTCCAATATGCTGTGCGACGGTAAGAAAACGCATCCCCGGGCGCGTTGATATAGTCATCCCACTATTTAACACATGATCAATCAGAATGCGTTTTATTGTATTAATTGTTATGCAGTCAGTGTTTTTTATTATGGTGAAATTAATTTTCATTCATAATATTTAATATGATTTTTAGTGTGACTTAATATTTATTGGTTGTGTTGTTTAATTATTTTAAAAATAACTTAAAGTGTAATTATTATTAATCTTTGGTGATATTTTTCCCCTGTTAATTTACTAAGATAAAATAATAATAATTGAATTTGTTCATGTGGTGAATAAGAGAGAAAAATAGAATATTTTACTCCAATTTAGCAGGTTGATTATTTACGCTATTGTTAGGGGAATTATTACGGTGTCGTTGTCTTTTTATAACAATTAATCGGGCTATTGCATTAAAAGCCTGATGGAAAGTACTGCCTAAATATCCTGATTAATGTCTGATGCATTAGTCGCATGCTTCTCCAGCCAACTGAACAAAAATAAAAAACATTAGTGAAGGCTCTCAGGATTGACCGTCTTCAAATAACTAACAAATTCGTTGAGGTAATTGATGAAAGGTAACATGGCTACAAAAGGAAATGTTCTTAAAGACGAAGAATTTTCTCAGATATCAAATGAAAAGATAACTAATAATAATGCAGATGACATATTGATTTTACCACGAACGTGTATTGTGGTGGGAGAGACGACCCTCGCAGTGTATTGTGCTGAGCAAATTCTGGCGGCCGGGCATATCATACAGGCCGTGTTATCTACCGATACTGTTCTGCGGACATGGGCTATTCAGCAGGGAATTGTTTGTGTGAATTCGGTTGAGGAATTACAAAAACAAATCATGTTGCATCCTGTCGATTGGCTTTTCTCAATCGTCAATCCCATTATTCTACCTGCGTCATTGATTAAACAGATCCGTAGTGGTGCATTTAATTATCATGACAGTCCATTGCCTCGTTATGCGGGCAGTCATGCCACTTCTTGGGCGTTATTAGCTGAGGAGACACATTACGCTGTTTCCTGGCACTGTATTGAAGACAATGTGGATGCCGGAAATATTGCGGTGCAATGGCCGGTATCGATTGAGGAGCATGATAACGCTTTCTCCTTGAATCTGAAATGTTATCAGGCTGCTCAGGAAGGATTTACTGAACTGTTAAACAATCTGGCTCATCGCACTCTGGTGACTTATCCGCAAGATCTCTCGCAACGGAGTTTTTATGCGCAGTCGCATCGTCCTGATGCGGGTGGGTATTTGTGTTGGGATCAACCTGCGGAAGCTCTGTCGGCGTTGGTACGGGCATTAGATTTTGGGGAGAATTACCCCAATCCATTGGGATGCCCGAAACTGCGACTGGAACAGGGTACGGTACAAATTTCTTGGCTTCAGCGCTTGAATCAGCGTTCTGAAGGGAAACCCGGTACGTTGATTTGTGTGGAGGAGGATGCCTGGCAGGTGACGACCGGCAGTGAAGATGTTCGGATAGGTGGGTTTGCCACCCTTGAAGGTCGGTTACTGTCAGCCAGAGAATTTGCTGAGACATCAGAACTAAAATCAGGTAAACAGTTGCCTCTGCTTTCTCCTCAGCAGGCTCAGAATATAAAAAATACCCTTCAGGCACTTGCACCCAGTGAACCATTTTGGCGTAAGCGTCTTACTGCTTTACAACCCGTACAGTTACCTTTCGAAACCATCAGAAAGTCGGCAGAACCCCGTTGGGCAGTGAGTCCCTGGCAGTCTCCGGTCCCCGAAAGTGATAAAGAAGAACCATGGCGAATGCTACTTCAGGCATTTGTTATCTATCTCGCGCGCCTGACTCAGCAGACGGCATTCCAAATCGGCTGGAGCGTGAGCGCAAACGATAACCTGACCGATCTGTCATCGGTAGTGCCCATGGAGATTGATGTGGCACTTGATAAAACATGGCGTGAGATTGCCGACTCGCTTAATGATGAAGTTGCCCGATTGACACAACACCGTACATTCAGTCGCGATCTCTTTTCCCGTTCTCCTTCACTGCGCGCCATTCCGGCATTAAGAACCCGCCATCCGTGGCCGATAGCTGTCTCGGTGATACAGGATGACAGGATGAGCGAACCAGAAACCTCTGGCGAATTGCTGACACTCCAGATGAATGCGCAGAACAGCTTCCGTTGGATCTATGATGAAAATCGTCTGAGTGAGGACGTGATCCTGCGGATGAGTGAACATTTACAGGGGTTGCTGTTATCAAAAAGAATATTGTTATCAAAAAGAATGTTGTTATCAAAAAAAATAGGTGAAGAAATCCCCGTTGGGCAACTTAATTTTCTGCCTGACGCTGAACGTACATTGCTGCTGGAAACCCGGAATGCAACCGAAACTGTGTATCCTGATCAGTCATGTATTCACCAGTTGTTTGAACAACAGGCGGAGAACACCCCTGATGCGCCAGCATTAGTGTATGAAGGGCAAACGCTCAGTTACGCTGAATTAAATATCCGGGCCAACAGACTGGCTCATCAACTGATTGTGCTGGGGGTAGAACCAGACCAACGGGTGGCGATTTGTGTGTCACGATCACCGGCTATGGTGGTGGGGTTACTGGCGGTATTGAAAGCCGGCGGTGCCTATGTGCCGCTGGACCCCGTCTATTCGAGTGAGCGTTTGGGACTGAGTCTGATGGATGCCGCCCCGGCTATTGTGCTGGCAGATAATATCGGCCGGACAGCACTGGGTGAGCGGGCACTGGCAGGACGAACGGTGCTTGATCCGAATACCCGCGTTGACCAGCCGGACAGCAACCCGCAGATAGCCGGATTAACGTCACGGCATCTGGCCTATGTGATTTACACTTCCGGCTCAACGGGGACGCCGAAAGGCGTGATGGTGGAGCATCGGGGGGTAGTCAATCTGGCTTTGGCGCAAATCACCCGGCTTGATGTCCGGAAAACCAGCCGGATGTTGCAGTTTGCTTCACTGGGCTTTGATGCCAGTGTCTGGGAAATCATGATAACGCTGAGTGGTGGTGCCTGTCTGGTCATCCCTGACGATGAAGTTCGTCAAGACCCCCGTCATCTCTGGCGTTATCTGGAAGAACAGGCCGTGACGCACGTTTGTCTGACCCCGGCCCTGC
>NZ_VCDP01000066.1:0-1046 GCF_033949345.1 Xenorhabdus littoralis | reverse complement strand
GCTTGTTCGGCCAACAGTTTGCCGTCGCTGTTATCGAGGCTCTGCGCAGTGACATCCACCTGTTTGCCGCTTTGGGCCGTTCCGCTATGGTTATCCCAGTAGCCCTGAGTACGAATATCCAGGGCATCAGCCGCATCGAGCAGCCCGTGCTGGTTATCTATCGACTGATGACTGTCAAGCAGTAAATGTCCCTTACTGACGATCTTACCCTGTGCATTGTTCAGGTGCTGCGCCGTCAATTGCAACGTTTCGCCCCGGATGTCGCCGGACTGGTTATTGATATTGTCGGTGACGTTCAGGATCAACGCCTGAGCAGCCGACAGCTTGCCGCCGGGGTTATCAACGTGACTGCTATCAATGCTGCTGTTATCCATGCTACGGGCGGAGGCGGTCACCTGCTTGCCGCCCTGAGTGATACCATCGCGGTTATCCCAGTGACCGTCAGTCTGGATCTTCAGCACATCATCGGCTTTAATAAGTCCGTGCTGATTACCCATGTCCTGATTGATCTTAAGCTGCAGATGCCCCTGACTGACAATCTTGCCTTTCGTATTCGTCAGCGTCTGTGCAGTCAGTTCCAGCGCTTTGCCCTGGATATTACCGGACTGGTTACCGACGCTGCCGGCCGCTTTCAACGTCAGCATCTGATCGGACAACAGCTTGCCCCCGCCGTTTTGGATATCACCCCCCAACGTCACGTTTAATGCGGACAGCCCCTGCAACGTGCCGCGCTGGTTATCGATGGTGCCCGTCGTGTTCACGGTCAGCGCTTGTTCGGCCAACAGTGTGCCATCGCTGTTATCGAGGCTGTGCGCAGTGACATCTACCTGTTTACCGCTTTGGGCGGTTCCGCTGCGGTTATTCCAGTGACCCTGGGTGCGAATATCCAGGGCATCAGCCGCATCGAGCAGCCCGTGCTGGTTATCTATCGACTGATGACTGTCAAGCAGAAAATGGCCTTTACTGACGATCTTACCCTGTGCATTGTTCAGGTGCTGCGCCGTCAATTGCAACGTTTCGCCCCGGATGTCACCGGACTGGTTATT
>NZ_VCDP01000065.1:0-41097 GCF_033949345.1 Xenorhabdus littoralis | reverse complement strand
ACCAATTCCGCCACCCTCGCGTTTCATAAAAAAGATGGGGTGGCTAACGAGACTCGAACTCGCGACGACTGGAATCACAATCCAGGGCTCTACCAACTGAGCTATAGCCACCATAACAACTATCTTTCTTTTTGCTTTTTGTACTGCTTACAACGAATCGCGTCGACCACGATAACTCATTGTCACTGCTCTTGAACGCTTTAAAATGGCGCGCCCGACAGGATTCGAACCTGAGACCTCTGCCTCCGGAGGGCAGCGCTCTATCCAGCTGAGCTACGGGCGCTTAACGCCGTTGCGGTGGAGGATAGTACGGATTTAATGTCGTACTGTCCAGTGCTTTTTTAAAAGAAATGATACGTTTGCTTATGCTTTGTTCAGTTAGCTGATAAAGACAGCACATTTCCACCGCAAAGGATTTTACTGATTAAAAATCAATCCGCCAATCTGGCTTGATCTTTTCCGCGAAAAATTTTCATTAGCCAATAAATGAGAGACACAAGCAACAAAAATGCGCCTCCGACCATCAAGGAAAAACGTGTATCCGGGTTAAGCGCCATTCCTATTAATACACAACACAGGAAAATCAAGGTCAGGTAATTGACATAAGGAAACAGGATTGATTTAAACCGATGCTGTTTCATCGCTTCTTCGTGATGCTTACGGAAACGCAGTTGGCTTACCAGAATAACAAACCACGGCACCATACCGGGTAAGACACTGGCACTATAAACGTAAACGAATACTGATTGTGGATCTGGAAGCAGGTAATTCAGACTGGAGCCTGCAATCAAACAACCAATGGTGATCGCAATACATTTCACCGGTACACCGTTTTTTGACAACTTCAGCAGTGAAGCCGGCAACTGGCGGTTTTGAGCCAGGGCATACAGCATTCTGCCACCGCTGTACATTCCGCTGTTACATCCGGAAAGTGCGGCTGTCAGTACAACAAAGTTAATGACCGCTGCCGCAGAAACAATTCCAACTTTAGCAAAAGTCATGACAAACGGACTGCCATGCGAACCAACTTCAGTCCACGGGAACAGCGTCACGACAATGAAAATAGCGCCGACATAGAAAATCAGGATGCGCCACAGAATATTGTTGATCGCTTTCTTGAGGGTAACCTGCGGGTTTTTCGCTTCACCGGCAGTAATTCCCACCAGCTCAACCCCCTGATAGGAAGCGACAACAATACAGAGAGCAAATAAAAAGCCTTTCCAGCCACCAGAAAAGAAACCATCATGTGCGGTCAGGTTACCCAAACCAATAGGCTGCCAGTCATTTCCCAGACCGAAGAAAATCAAACCAATGCCAACCAGAATCATCACGATGATCGTCGTCACTTTGATCATGGCAAACCAGAATTCCAACTCGCCATACAGCCGCACTGCCGCCATGTTAGCCAAAGAAACCAATCCGACCGCTACCAGAGCAGAGACCCATTGAGGCAGTTCTGGAAACCAGAATTCAGCATACACGCCCACGGCAGTGATCTCTGAAATCCCCACAGAAACCCACATAAACCAATAGCCCCACGCTGTCAGACATCCCCAATAAGGGCTAAGATATTTATGTCCAAAAGCGGCGAATGAGCCGGTAACAGGTTCAAGGAATAGCATTTCCCCCATTGAACGCATGATGAAAAAAACAAAAAGCCCAGCAATGATGTAAGCCAGTAAAACTGAAGGGCCCGCCCATTTTAAGGTACTGGCTGATCCCATAAACAGCCCTACGCCGATTGTGCCACCTAATGCAATCAGCTCAATATGACGTGCCTCAAGTCCCCTTTGCAGGCTCTGTTTTGAATCACTCATAAAACTCCCTATCCACTTTTATGATGTCTATATTTGCAAACAGAAAAAATACAGGAATTGATAATCAATCATTGTAAAAAAGGCAGGGATCAAAACACGTTTTGCCAATCAGTGAAATAAAAAATTATAAAATTGAACCAATGCCGATTTTGTTTGGCATCGCAGTTGAAGAGAACAACGTCGATAATGTCGATTTTTCAATCATGCAACAAGATAGATTTATCACATTTTTAACAAATATAGCGAAAATGCGGCTGAAAATAACGCAGAAAAAAATAAGACAGCAGAAAGTAAGGCAACAGAAGGGAAAGCAGAAACCTGCTGCATATAAAAAAGTGTGATTTATGCAGCAGGCTTAAAGCAGAAATATGTGGGCTAGAGCTTGCCACCGTAATAATAGCCAAGGAATCTTAATAGTTTGATCTGTCTACGGATTCTGCTCGGTTGGGACAACAGTCGGTATAGCCACTCCAGGCCCAGATTCTGCCAGACTTTCGGAGCGCGTTTGACATACCCGGTAAAGACGTCATAAGTCCCTCCAACGCCCATATACAATGCATCCGGATGTATCTTGCGGCAATCACGCATGAAGATCTCCTGTTTAGGCGATCCCATTGCAACAGTTATTATCTCTGCTCCGCTGGCATGAATTCGCTCAAACACTGAGCCACGCGTTTCCGCTGTAAAATAACCATCCTGACTGCCCACGATATTGACGTTCCATTGGGTACGCAATTTGTTCTCTGTCTCAGCCAAAACATTGGGTTTACCACCGACCAAGAAGACTGGCGTACCTTCACGTCCGGCACGTTCCATCAAGGCTTCCCACAAATCCGCGCCCGTAACACGCGACACATCTGCATCAGGGTATTTACGGCGGATACCTCGCACGATACTGATACCATCCGCATATAAGTATTCCGACTCATCCAACAACATCTTCAGTGCATTGTCTTTTTCTGCCGTGAGGACTTTTTCTGCGTTAATTGCCACCAGCGTACCGATTTTTACCTGCCCATCCTGAAAAAGATGATCAAGAAAATGAGACATGCCACGAAATCCCCAGATATTGAGGCCACGGATGCGGTATTTAGGAATGTTATTCAACGCCATTTTTCTTCCTTACATCCAAAATAACAGATGTTTTTTGTGATGCAGCCAAGTTGCTGACAATCAATTTTCGAATCAGCCCTGCACTTTCAAACAACCAATACAGTAATTTCGCCGCGATCAGACATAGGCCAAAAACAATGCAAAAGAACACAACACGAGAAACAAAAGAATCGACACCCTCACGAGCAAGAACAATCATGTTAAAGATTGCACCAAAACAGAAAGCCTGCAAAATCGCTGACTTATAACGATTGGCCTCCTGTTTACCTGCTTCATAAATCCAATCAAACCATTTGATAATAAAGCCGACAGCAATTGCGCCTAAAGGGATAAAAAATACGCCCCCCATGACCACAAGTGAGCCAATCAGTGTGGGTGAGATCGCAAGGCCTGAGTGATTATTCAGCACATCCCATGTAAAGTAGTTAGCCGTATTCCAGACCAGATTAGGTCTATCCGGCCATACCCAACTGGGAATAAAAACATAAAAATCACGGATAATCGGAGCCAGCCCCTGAAAATCTATTTTGCTGTAGTTATCCAGCAACAGAGCCAGATTTTCCCACGGAGAGAAAGTATCCCTTGTGAGATACAGGAACGTATAAAATGCTTCCGCACCACTCACGTCCAAGCTATAACGTTTCAATGCCAGCCAGAACATGCCGACAATACCCATAATACCCGCAGCAAACAGCATCCACAGCGTGATCCAACCACGGACAATACCAATAAACAGGAACAGGGCGAACGCGATAATGATATTTGCCCGCGTTCCCCCGACGATGACATAAGTCAGGATGCCAAACCCTACTGTTCCCACTAAGAAGCACAACCAACGGATTTTAGTTGGCTTCAGGAAAAAGATCACCAGCATGGCAGGGATGAAGAAGTAGAAAAACCGCTTGAGCGCCACGCCAGAAACTTGGCTGGAAAATATCTGGCTATAGGACTGTAATTTAAACAGCAAGAAACCATTCTGCATAAAGAACGATCCCACCGAGACAATAGAAATACCAGCAAGCAACAGCCATGCCAGATTAGTTTCTACCCTATTCATGGAGAACAGGGGCCTGCGCGATGGAATATCGGGTAATGTCTCAGTTCCGGGCTGATTATTGCGAGCCTTACTGAGGCGTGTTTTATATGCAACATAATAAATAGCGTAAAAACAACCGGATGCCAGCATCGCATGCAGCAATGAATCGACCGGCACTACCTGAACACCAAACTGAAACACCAACATACTGGTCAGCGGAAAACCAAAATAAAATGTCAGCAAATATAATAATGAGAAGAAGACATTAAAGTTAAAGCGGACACGCCGAAATTCTTGATACGTCAGGGTCAGGATAAAGACCAATGAGATCACGTAAACGACAAATAGCCCACTGAATTGCGTCAAAGTCATTGATACTCTCCAGATGCCACCGATAGGGCAGCTTTCCACCCCTCAATAAAGTTGGGTTCAAAAAAGGCAATCGTCTTTTTATCGAGGGACAGCATCTGACGCTGTGCTTCCTGCACCCAGTGTCTATTCAGTTCATCACCATCAAACAGAACAGGCACCTGCTGTTCCGTTAAATCATGCCAGAATGGGTTTTGGCGGCTCAGGACAAACGGAATACCGAATTGAATCAACAAGCAGAGTGTTCCAATCCCCTGCTGACGATTAAAAATGAAATAGCCCAAATCGCATTGGCGCAACAATGACAAATATTCGTCAAACGCTATTTTATCTTGCAAGATACGAACGTTTTGTGCCGGAAACAGCGACAATGCCGTTTTCTCCACGCTCTGGATATAGGCTTGGTTATTATCAGGGTAGCCCATTGGCATAATCACCCGTACCTCACGACCAAACTGGCGATGGAGCTTATGTAAGGCTTCAATATGGCGGTTAGATTGATCTCCCGAATTTCCCAGTAAGACGGTTATCCCTTCTGGTGAAAATGTTTTCTCTGTTACCGTGAGCGCAGGGTCCATACGTGTCGGGAAATAAAGCAATGATGATGGCACATGGGGCCTGGACTGGAGAAAATGCTGGAGATCGCCGCGCGTGGCAAAAATATGCCCCACTTTCTTCTGCGCTAACCGACGAAGCTGATAGAACAACCGGAATTTCAGCTGGCGGGAGTCTTCATATAAATCAGCTCCCCACGCATGCCACCAAAATTGATGCGACTTGATTTTGCCCATTAAGAGAGCCAGCCACAAGGCAGCATTAAATTGCCCGTGGAAAAAGAAACGAACCGTTCTGTCTGCCTGTGCTTTCTCGATCACTGCTTTTGATAAAACGGCCTTGTTATCATAAACCGAAATCGTCAGGTCAGGATAATTCGATAGCCATGTGTGGTCTTTGGATACCACCATAAAACACGGGTTGGCAGGGAAACTCATCTCCTGCGCCAAGACGTCATTAAAGAAACGCAGTAACGTTTGATTGTGATGTGGGATATCCGATCCCAGAACGTGAATTAGGGTTGTCATGCTCGCCTGCGGTAAATAATAAATATGCTACAACAAAGAATGAAATAAATAATATAAGTTGCCATATATGACTGAGCCGCTCCCAATGCGCCATTTTCCGGTATCAACCAGTGAGAAAAACCAGTCAGCAGAAGGAACTGACTAATCTCAGCCAATACATAAAAACGCAGGGCAGCTTTCGCTACCACCAGATAACCAAAAACGTAAGCGCCAACTTTTAACACGTCACCCACTAGCTGCCATGCAAATAGATCCCGCATGGCGATAAATTTGTCAGAAAACAGCAGCCAAATGACGAAATCCCGCAACAACCAGACTGAAAAACTGGCAGCAGCCACGGCGGGCAAAACAAATTTCAGTGCCTTCACAATTTCGCTGGTAATTTCTTGCTTGTTTTCCAAGCGGGAAAGTGTCGGCAGCAAATAGACCGTGAAAGAGGCGGTGATAAATTGTAAATAGGCATCCGAAATACTGCTCACCCCTTGCCAAATACCAACCTCTTCCCAGCTATAACGCTCTGCCAGTAAATTCCGCATCATGATATAAGCGACTGGCAGTGTAATGGAAGTGAACAATGCCATCAGGGTAAATTTTCCCAAATGGCTGGCAATCGCACGATCCCACATGGGTTTCAAGGCCGAAAATGTAATTGCCTTGCGATAAAAAATCATCAGTCCTGCGGGCAAAACCACTAATGCCGGCACCAAAGCCAACCCTGCCAGTGCCCCTTCGTAACCTCCTAACCAATAACAGAGGCTATAAGCAATGACACCCGTCAGGCTACCCAAAATTATGGCCAACGCATTACCCTGAGCATCCCTGAAACCTTTCAGGATAGCCAGAAAATAGTTGGCATAGGCGATTCCCATTTGAATAAATGCGAGCGCCTGCACAACCGTTTTGTAACGGTTATGACCAAATAAACCAAGACTGATAGCGTCGCTGAACAAGAGAAAAATCACCGCCAGCAAGGTCGAAAAAACCAAAATAATTGAGGATGATGTGCCCAACACCGCCCTGAGTCTTTCTGGTTGCTGATGATGTTCTGCTACATATTTCGTCACACCGTTAAAAATCCCCGCACCGGACAATACGCCCAGTACAGTGATCAGTTGACGGAAGTTGCCTGCTTGCCCAACACCCGTTGGGCCAAAAGACACCGCGAGAAGTTTAATAACCAGCAGCCCCACACCAATTTTGATCAGTGTGGAGCCTGCCGTCCAAACAGAAGCTTTGGCAAGTGACATATCAGGCAAAGAATTCCTTGATACGATCAATGACGATTTGCTGTTCTTCGTCAGTGATGTTGTAGAACATCGGCAAACGCACTAAGCGCTCACTTTCGCGGGTTGTAAAGCGATCTTCCCCGTGGAAACGGCCGCATTTTTCACCCGCAGGACTGGTGTGCAATGCGACATAGTGGAAGACACTGAGGATGCCGTTCTCTTTCATGTAACGGTTAAATTCACCACGTTCTTCCACACCTTTTAGCTTGATGTAGAACATATGGGCATTGTGTTCCAAACCTTCAGGAACGACGGGCAAGATCAAGTGTCCAGCATCTGCCAACGGTTTCAGGGCTTGGTAATAGTTATCCCACAAAGCCAGACGGCGCTGGTTGATTTCTTCGGCAATTTCCAGTTGTCCCCACAGATAAGCGGCTTGCAGGTCAGACATCAGATAGCTGGAACCGACATCGCGCCAAGTGTATTTATCCACTTGGCCACGGAAGAACTGACTACGGTTAGTCCCTTTCTCACGAATGATTTCAGCACGGGCGATCATGGATTCATCATTGATTAATGTCGCCCCACCTTCACCACCTGCTGAATAGTTTTTGGTTTCATGGAAGCTGAAACAGCCTATATGCCCGATTGTACCCAATGCACGGCCTTTATAGGTGGACATGACGCCCTGAGCCGCATCTTCCACCACATACAGGTTATATTTTTCCGCCAATGACATGATGGTATCCATTTCACAGGCTACACCCGCATAATGCACGGGTACGATGGCGCGGGTTTTTTCTGTAATGGCTGATTCAATCTGGGTTTCATCAATGTTCATGGTTTCAGGGCGAATATCCACAAACACAATGGTGGCTCCGCGCAGGACAAACGCATTGGAGGTCGAAACAAAGGTATAGCTCGGCATGATGACTTCATCACCCGGCTGGATATCCAGCAAAATAGCCGCCATTTCCAGTGAAGCCGTACAGGATGGGGTCAACAACACCTTCGGGCAGCCAAAACGCTGTTCCATCCATAATTCACAACGTTTGGTAAATTCACCATCGCCACACAATTTACCACTGGCCATCGCCTGTTTCATGTATTCCAGTTCAGTGCCGACTATCGGTGGTTTATTAAATGGAATCATTTCATCCTCTGTATAACCAATATGCGGTGCTTTCAATGATGGCACCACGACGTGTATAAAGGCGCAAAGCAGCGATGTTGCTGATTTGTGTTGCCACTCTCAGTCGTTGTATCTGATGGTGATGACACCACTGCTGCGCCGCCGACATTAATTTGTTTCCGATTCCCTGCTGATGACTGCCCGGCACAGCGGCCAATAAGCCAATACGTGCCTCATGACCGCCGAGATCTCTTAAGGTGACGAATCCCATCATTTGACCATGTTCATCATTGATAAGTAAGCATTCATGATCAAACGTACCCAAAACCGCTTTTTCGACCCAGGTCGCATAGAACCGTCCGCTATCATCCGGCTGATACCAAGGTGCACGGAATCGGCTGGCCGTGAATACACGCGCCGCAATCGCCGTCAAGGCAGGTATATCTTGTAGTTTTGCAAAAATGAGTTCCTGTCTCGCATGACTCTCCGTGATATTCCCAGAACCAATCGATAACAGTAAATCCGCCTCGCCTTCCACCAACGAAAATCCCAAAGCAGATAAACCATCAATAATGGCCGTGTGTTGGGCAGGAACCTTTGCTTGTACCAGTGCGTACTCATCCAACTGAGCAGCCGTTATCGTTGCCGCTTCGAGTGAGTCTTCCGGTAATAAATGCAGACGGGCAGTGGATAAACCAAAGAATTGGCTATCCCAAGTCAGTGGCTCAAGATTGGCGTGAATAGACATTGAGCAAATCCATCAGATATTTGCCGTAGCCCGTTTTTGCCAAGTCTGCGGCAGCCGCTTTCACTTGTTCAGCACTCAACCAATCATTGCGCCATGCTATCTCTTCCAGACAGGCAATTTTGAAACCTTGTCGCTTCTCGACAGTTTGAACAAAAGTGCTGGCTTCAATCAGGCTGTCATGAGTGCCCGTATCCAGCCACGCAAAACCGCGTCCCAATAATTCAACATTCAGTTCGCCGCATTCCAGATACATCTGGTTAATGCTGGTAATTTCCAGTTCGCCACGGCTCGAAGGTTTTACTTGTTTAGCAAAATCCACCACTTTGTGGTCGTAAAAATAGAGTCCGGTCACCGCCCAGTTAGATTTAGGCTGTACCGGTTTTTCTTCAATGGACAGCACCCGATATTGATCATCAAATTCCACGACACCAAATCGTTCCGGGTCCATCACTTGATAGCCAAATACAGTAGCACCTGTTTCACGTGTCGCTACACTTTGCAGTTTAGGACTAAACGCCTGACCAAAAAAGATATTATCTCCAAGCACCAGACAGCAAGCATCATTGCCAATGAATTCTTCACCGATCAAAAATGCCTGTGCCAAACCATCCGGGGAAGGCTGTTCTGCATAGCTCAGATGGATACCAAATTGTTCACCGTTACCCAATAGTCTTTTAAAAGCGGGTAAATCTTCCGGTGTAGAGATAATCAGAATATCGCGTATTCCCGACAACATTAAAACTGACAACGGATAATAAATCATCGGCTTGTCATAAATAGGCAATAACTGTTTCGATACGCCACGTGTTATTGGATACAAACGAGTGCCGGAGCCACCAGCCAGTATAATTCCTTTCATGTTATCTCCAGACGGGCTTATTCATTTCCCAGCCCAAGACGTTCTCCAGCATAAGAACCATCCTGAACTCTGCGCCACCAATTTTCATTTTCCAGATACCATTGCACTGTTTTACGAATGCCTGATTCGAAGGTTTCCTGAGGTATCCAGCCCAATTCGCGCTCAATTTTCGCTGCATCAATCGCGTAACGCATATCATGCCCCGGACGGTCTGTCACATAAGTAATCAGATCTCGATAATGTGCGACACCCGCTGGTTTTTCAGGACCTTTTCCTTCAGAACAAAGTTCTTCCAGTAATTCACAAACCGTTTCCACAACATCGATATTTCTGCGCTCGTTATGTCCACCAATATTATAGGTTTCACCAACGATTGCCTGAGTGACGACCAGATACAATGCTCTTGCGTGATCTTCCACGTACAGCCAGTCACGGATTTGCTCCCCCTTGCCGTAAACCGGCAAAGGCTTACCTGCCAGTGCATTCAGGATAATTAATGGGATCAGTTTTTCCGGAAAATGATAAGGCCCATAGTTATTGGAACAATTCGTGATCACCGTCGGTAAACCATAGGTACGGTGCCATGCCCTGACCAGATGATCGCTGGATGCCTTAGATGCAGAATAAGGACTGCTCGGTGCATAAGGTGTGGTTTCAGTAAAGAATTCATCTTCGTCGTGCAAGTCACCATAGACTTCATCTGTTGAGATATGGTGGAAGCGGAATGTTACCTGATTTTCCTGATCAAGCTGCTGCCAAAATGCACGTGCTGCTTCCAGCAAAGTATAAGTACCCATGATATTGGTTTCGATAAAAGCCGCTGGCCCATCAATAGAGCGATCAACATGGCTTTCTGCCGCCAGATGCATGACTGCATCCGGTTGGTATTGCTGAAATACGCGATCCAGAGCATCACGTTGGCAAATATCAACCTGCTCAAAGGCATAACGGGGATGATGAGCAACCGAAGCCAATGATTCAAGATTACCGGCATAAGTCAGGCTATCGACAACAACAACGCTGTCTTCAGTCTGGCTGATAATGTGACGGACGACAGCAGAGCCGATGAAGCCCGCCCCACCCGTAATAAGAATACGTTTCAACGCCAAACTCCTTTTGTATCGACCACCCATTTCTGTTTTATTGCATCGCCATGAATGGCTTTAAACTGGCTGTGATCCACCAACATCAATATAATGTCAGCCTCTTCCAATGCTTGATCCACATTACGCAATTCCACCACACCTTTTAGTGAGGCGGGTAGTTCATGTACATTCGGCTCAACAGCCACGGTCTGCCCGGCATGCCACTGTGCAACCATTTTTGTGATATGAACGGCCGGGCTTTCACGCAAGTCATCAATATTCGGTTTAAAGGCCAGACCAAAACAGGCAATTCTGACCTCATTCGCGCGTTTGCCGCTCTCTGCCAGACAATCCGCCACGGCAGCTTTCACTTGATCAACGACCCAAAGCGGCTTGCCATCATTGACCAAACGGGCGGTATGGATCAATCGGGATTGTTCAGGATTCTGGGAGACGATAAACCACGGATCGACGGCGATACAATGCCCACCCACCCCCGGTCCGGGTTGCAGGATATTTACGCGTGGATGACGATTTGCCAGACTAATCAGCTCCCACACATTGATGCCCTGTTCAGCACAAATCAAGGAAAGTTCGTTGGCAAAAGCGATATTGACATCACGGAAACTGTTTTCAGTCAGTTTGCACATTTCCGCCGTTTTGGCGTTGGTGATAACACATTCACCTTCAAGGAAGATCTTGTATAGCTCACTTGCCCGGCGGGATGATTTGGCTGTCATGCCACCCACAACGCGATCATTTTTAATCAACTCCACCATGACCTGACCCGGTAAAACACGCTCAGGGCAATAGGCAATGTCGATATCTGAATTTTCACCCGCCTGCTGTGGGAATGAGAGATCAGGGCGTGCGTCAGCCAACCATTCTGCCATCTGTTCCGTCGCACCAACAGGCGAAGTAGATTCAAGAATAATCAGGTCACCTTTTTTCAAGACTGGCGCGATTGATTCCGCTGCGGAGCGCACGTAAGCCATATCCGGCTCATGATCACCCTTGAAAGGGGTCGGTACTGCAATTAAGAATGCATCTGCAATTTGCGGAGTTGTCACGGCTTTCAGATAGCCGTCTTCAACGGCGACTTTCACCACTTTATCCAAATCAGGCTCAACGATATGGATCTCGCCACGGTTAATCGTTTCGACCGCACGCTGGTTAACATCTACACCAATGACCGTTTTTTTGCGGGAAGCAAATGCCGCTGCGGTGGGTAAGCCGATATAACCAAGACCGATCACAGAAATTGTTTCAAAACTCATAATATCACCTGATTTTTCTTCAATGCTTCAAGAATTCGCTGACAAGCTTGACCGTCACCATAAGGATTATGGGCATGGCTCATTTGTTGATAGGCGATGTCATCCGTCAATAAACGCGTAACTTCGGTCACGATGGTTTGTGTTTCTGTACCAACCAAACGTACCGTCCCCGCATCGACGGCTTCAGGTCGTTCGGTTGTATCACGCATAACCAGAACCGGTTTTCCAAGAGAAGGAGCTTCTTCCTGAATGCCGCCTGAGTCGGTCAAGATCATGTACGCATGATTCATCAGGTAAACGAATGGCAGGTAATCCTGTGGTTTGATAAGAATAACGTTGTCAATATCATGCAGAATGCGCTTAACCGGCTCACTGACATTCGGGTTCAGATGGACAGGATAAACGACCTGAACTTCAGGATGTGTTCTGGCGATTTGCGCCAAAGCTTCACAAATGCGTTCAAATCCCTGACCAAAGCTCTCACGACGGTGGCCTGTCACCAGAATCATTTTTTTATTCGGATCAATGAAAGAGTAAAGCTCAGCAAGTTGCGCATACATGGTTTCGTCATTCATGATGCGGTCGCGCACTGCCAGCAGAGCATCAATAACCGTATTGCCCGTAACGAAAATCCGGTTTCCGGCAATGGACTCTTTTAAGAGATTATTTCGTGAATTTTCTGTCGGTGCAAAATGGTATATTGCCAAGTGTCCCGCTATCTTACGGTTAGCTTCTTCCGGCCACGGAGAATACAGATCACCCGTTCTCAGACCAGCCTCAACATGTCCTACCGGAATATTCTGATAGAACGCAGCCAGGCTGGTTGCCATGGTCGTGGTCGTATCACCATGCACCAACACCACATCCGGCTTGAACTCTTCCAATACAGGCTTCATGCCTTGCAGGATACGGCATGTAATATCCGTCAGATCCTGTCCTTTTTGCATAATATTGAGATCGAAATCCGGTGTTATCCCAAACAAATGCAATACCTGATCCAGCATTTCTCTATGCTGGGCGGTGACACACACTTTTGCGTCAAAGGCAGTATCCCTAGCCAATGCGTGTACTAACGGCGCCATTTTAATGGCTTCAGGCCGAGTACCAAACACAGTCAACACTTTCACAGTGGCTCTCTTATTTTGTCTATCATTGCTGATGCTTCCACGAAAAGACGTTGTTTATGGGTTAATTATATGAACTGACGGAGCGTGGACGTCTGACTAAAGCGACGCCAGCACCAACCAACATGCCGATGGCACCCCACATGATCATCATGAAAACACGGCGAGGACTATCTCGGGTAACGGGCTCTTCAGGTGTCCTGAGATAGCGGTAGGTCTGGAAAACGTTTTGTAAGGTAGGGCCGACATTCAATGTAGCCAGCATCGCTATATTTTGATCATAATCGATGCTGTAGTCAGGCCCTGTTGCTTCCAGCGTTTCGATCTGGGCTTGCAGCAGTGGCGTCCCCAGCATAAACATTTTGGATTCAGGTAATTCTTCGATAGGAATGCTGATCTGATTGCGGTGAATACCTTGTTTTCCCGCCACTTTCAGTGATTGCTGCAAGACATTCAGCTCACGTTGATACATCGTTTTGGCTACCATCTCCTGACGTTTAACCAAGGCTTTCATCGACTGGGTACGCGTTGCCCATGCACCTTTGATTTCATTATTCAGGTGAGTACTCGCCCGCTGATTAGCAAACGCAATATATTGACGCAGAAGTTGGTTGGCATCAGCCGCTGTTTCAGCGATCAATTTGATACTGTCATTAGATGACTTTTTGTCATCACTCCGCATGACCTGAGTATTGTTAATCAGCTCTTCCAACAAGACAGCATCTGCTTTAGTACGCCCTTCCCTGCGCTGTTTGTAATAATCAGAATGAAGCCAAAATTCACGGCGGGTATCATATGCCGCGAGCTGTGTCATAAATTCTTTGTATGCACCATCTGAAATGGTCGGCAATTGCACCTCTGGCGACGCATTGATGTGGGTATCCAAATTGCGCAAGAATTGTTGTTGTGAATAATAGCTACCCAGATTGTTGGTAGTCGGCAAATCCACAATAGCGGTTGCGCTCCATTTTTGCTGCATCAGGTAAGATGCGCTTAGAGCGGCGGCAGCGAAAATCATTGCCAGTGCGATAATCCATATCTTCCCACTCCACAGAGCATGACATAGTGCCCGAATATCCAGCTCATGCTCTATAGCAGGTTGATCCTGTTTAGATTTCGTTTCTGAGTTTATCACTGCCCAAAACCTCTTTGATAGTCGATATTTTTAATGCTGGCTTGGTGACCGACGCATACGACGTTTACACCGTTTAATAAAACGGGCTACCCGCCATGCTCGTTTAATGCAATAGCCATACAACATAAATGCAAGCAAAAACAATGCCAACATCACCCATTCAGGAACAAAACTTAATCGTTCTCCAATAATCCCAATAGATGCAAGTAAAATTGCTGCCAAAGTAATCAGGATAAACGCCTGTCGGGAAGTGAACCCGGCACGCATAATTAAATGGTGAATATGTTGACGATCTGGAGAAAACGGGCTCATCCCTTTACGCAGTCGACGGTACATTATGGCAACCATATCCATCAATGGAATCGCAATGATCCACAATGCCGTCACAGGGTTAATAGAACGGCGTTCCCCCCCTTGGCTCGCTTCTATCAGTAACCAGATAATGGTAAAGCCGATTAAGGTACTTCCCGCATCACCCATAAATACTTTGAAACGTTTTCCGAGTAATCCAAGATTGAGAAAAATATAGGGCAAGATACCTGCCATAAATGTAAAGCACCAGAACGCCAATGCTGTATTACCATTTTCGTACAGTAAAATCCCCAACGCCCCGAAAGAGACACAGGATAGCCCGCCCAACAGTCCATCAATACCATCCACCATATTGAACGCATTGATAGCTGCCCAGACCGCAAATAAAGTCACAACATAGCTGAATGGTCCAAGCGTCATCTCCCATGAGCCAAAAGTACCTCCCAGACTCTCTAGCTTAAGGTCTGCGAAATACATCATACCGATACCGACTAATGCCTGAATCGTTGCCCTAATCTTCACGCTGATATCGAAACGGTCGTCTAGCGCACCGATAAAAACTAATATTCCTGCACAAATCAGGTACAGCCACTTATGAGGTATAAATTCTTTTGTTATAACAAACGCAAAACAAAGACTAAAAAAAACAGATATGCCACCGACCAAAGGGATTAGGCCTTGGTGGCGCTTGCGATAATTAGGCTTATCAACCAGACCGACTTTTTTTGCTGCCTTACGAGCCACAAATAAAAACGCGAATGAGAATATAAATACGCAAAAAATTTCGGCACTCATGCTAGGAATATTCACAATAACAACTCTCTGTAAAAATAATGATAGGGCATCTATTATTCATTGAATTATGGATGTCCCATTCGACACCAAAACCCATAAGTTCCCTGTTAACAAAACAAGGCGTCCTGACTTATAAAAATTATTCAAATAGGATCATGCAAATTGTCAAGCATGACTAATAACCATACTATTGAACCATTATAAGGCGTTCGTTTATAGAATATGCATTTAATCAGCCGAAAAACATGCAAAAAACGTACCATTTCAGGCGAATAAGGTCAGTCATCGATAAAAAAAACGCCACAAAAATGTGGCGCTTTAAGGAAATGACGACTCTTTATTGAGTGCAGAACGATGGTTCGATGACAGAACTATGAACGTTTCATAAAGTCGAAGAATTCTTCGTTTGTTTTTGTCATAGCCAGTTTGTTGATAAGGAATTCCATCGCATCGATTTCACCCATCGGATGGATGATCTTACGTAAGATCCACATCTTCTGGAGTTCATCCTGTGTTGTAAGCAGCTCTTCTTTACGTGTGCCAGAACGGTTGTAATCAATCGCAGGGAAAACGCGTTTTTCAGCAATCTTACGGGACAGGTGTAATTCCATGTTACCTGTACCTTTAAATTCTTCGTAAATGACTTCATCCATCTTAGAACCGGTATCAACCAGTGCTGTCGCGATGATAGTCAGGCTACCGCCTTCTTCAACGTTACGTGCAGCACCAAAGAAACGTTTTGGACGATGCAGCGCATTCGCATCCACACCACCAGTCAATACTTTGCCGGACGCAGGAACTACGGTGTTATATGCACGAGCCAGACGGGTAATGGAATCCAGCAGGATAATAACGTCTTTCTTGTGCTCAACCAGACGCTTCGCCTTCTCAATGACCATTTCAGCCACTTGGACATGACGAGAAGCAGGTTCATCAAAGGTGGACGCTATAACTTCACCTTTTACCAGACGCTGCATTTCGGTTACTTCTTCTGGACGTTCATCAATCAGCAGAACCATCAGCACACAGTCTGGATGGTTGTTGGCAATGTTAGCGGCAATATTTTGCAGCAGCATGGTTTTACCCGCTTTTGGCGGGGCAACAATCAGGCCACGCTGACCACGACCAATCGGTGCTGCCAAATCCAGAACACGGGCAGTCAAATCTTCAGTAGAACCATTACCACGTTCCATGCGCAAACGGTTGTTGGCATGAAGTGGAGTCAGGTTTTCAAACAAAATTTTATTACGGGCGTTTTCAGGCTTGTCAAAGTTAACTTCATTAACTTTCAGCAGGGCAAAATAACGTTCACCTTCTTTTGGTGGGCGGATTTTGCCTGAAATGGTATCACCGGTACGGAGGTTAAAACGGCGGATTTGACTAGGAGAAACGTAAATATCGTCGGGGCCTGCGAGGTAGGAACTGTCTCCGGAGCGGAGGAAACCAAATCCATCCTGTAATATCTCCAGCACACCATCTCCGAAAATATCCTCTCCGCTTTTCGCGTGCTGCTTGAGAATAGAGAAAATGATGTCTTGCTTACGCATACGAGCCAGATTTTCCAGCCCCATATTTTCGCCGAGAGTAATCAATTCAGATACTGGCGTATTCTTTAATTCGGTAAGATTCATAATGGTGGGTTCTTTAACTCGGGGTATATCTCGAACTATGAACGTGAATGGTATGGCAGCGTTATCGGTGCCTGTATATTTGTACCAAAAACGGATAAGCCTTTTAACATATTAAATTATATTACAAGGCAATAGTTTGAAGTACTCAGATTGATATCAAAATAAGGCTGACAAACTGTCAAACACAACTGAGATAATAACAAAACGTGGTTAATTTCAATATAAGAATTAGCTATCTATAAGAACTATCTCAGCGTAAGCATCATCCCGGCGCGAGTACTGTTTATAACTACCTTTTATGACTATCTTATAGATAGATAGCGAATGCAGGCGCTATTATAACGTTATAACAGTGAACACTATTTCAGCATAGTTTCATCAGTATAGCTTCATCGGAATAGTTTTAGCATGAACACTGCCTGAGCGGATTCTATGACCAGCATAAAAGCCTTATTGCTTAAAAAGGGTTCAGCACCAAAACGATACCAGTGTATAAAGCCATATACTGAACGATTTGTATATAGACTCAGAAACTTTACCCAATGCGTTATGCTACCAGATGAGCCAGAAATAACAGATTTATCAGACACTACAGATTATTTAGTATGCAACATGCTTAATGTCAACTCTTTACATCAATAAACTTCTCTATCAGATAAGGTCTTATATCGGATAAAAAATTCATTCATGAAATGCTTCTACAAGCACGTGGCTGCTAACTTACCACGCTTCGTAGCGGACGTCTAGCGGTCAGTGGGATAAATCACTTTATCCACTAAACGCCCACAATTACTGTGACCTGACTCTAAATTAGAGGTGTGGTTCTAGAAATTCTTTCAGTTGAGTTTTTGACAGAGCGCCCACTTTTACGGCGACCTTCTCTCCGTCTTTAAACAAAATCAGTGTCGGTATGCCACGGATACCAAATTTTGGTGCTGTTTCTGAGTGATCGTCGATGTTCAGCTTGGCAACCGTCAGTTTTCCGGCATATTCTGAAGAAATCTCATCCAAAATAGGCGCAATCATTTTGCAAGGGCCACACCATTCTGCCCAAAACTCAACGAGAACAGCACCTTTCACATTCAGTTGATCTTCATTGAAATCACTGTCAGCCAAATGAGTGATACCTGCACTCACTGCTTTCTCGTTCACAATATTCTCATTCATTATTTTGACTCCAAAGTAAAATCTTTTACGGTATCAGTGTACATTAATCGACATACGGGTGTCTTTATTTCAGCGGATACACTTTCTTAAAGCAATAGTTAACTGATATTCTACCACACTATGAGCAAAACACATTTGACAGAAAAGAAGTTTTCCGACTTCGCATTGCACCCCAAGGTCCTAGAAGCTATTGATAAAAAGGGCTTTTCCAACTGTACGCCGATACAGGCGCTAACATTGCCTTTCACTGTCGAAGGCCGAGATGTTGCGGGGCAGGCACAAACCGGAACAGGTAAGACGCTGGCATTTCTGACGTCTACTTTTAATTACTTGCTAACTAATCCAGCAGCGAAGGAGCGAAAAATCAATCAGCCAAGAGCGCTGATTATGGCTCCCACACGTGAATTAGCTGTCCAGATCTACTCTGATGCAGAAGAGTTGTCAGAAGTCACTGGATTGAAAATGGGCCTTGCCTACGGTGGCGATGGCTATGATAAGCAGCTGAAAGTGCTGGAATCAGGTGTCGATATCGTAATTGGCACAACGGGTCGTTTAATCGATTACACAAAACAAGGGCATGTCCATCTTGGTGCCGTTCAGGTTGTCGTGCTCGATGAAGCAGACCGCATGTACGACTTGGGCTTTATCAAAGATATCCGCTGGCTGTTCCGTCGTATCCCGGCTGCTACAGAAAGAATGAATTTGCTGTTTTCCGCAACCTTGTCTTACCGAGTGCGAGAGCTGGCTTTCGAGCAAATGAATAATCCTGAATATGTTGAAGTAGAACCGTTGCAGAAGACAGGGCACCGTATTCAGGAAGAGCTGTTTTATCCTTCCAATGAAGAAAAAATGCGTCTGCTACAGACTCTGCTGGAAGAAGAATGGCCTGATCGCTGCATTATTTTTGCCAATACAAAACATCGCTGTGAGGATGTCTGGGCGCATTTAGAGGCTGATGGTCATCGCGTCGGCCTATTGACCGGCGATGTTGCACAGAAAAAACGTCTGCGTATCCTTGAGGAATTCAGTCTGGGTAATCTGGATATTCTCGTCGCTACAGATGTTGCTGCTCGTGGTCTGCATATTCCATCTGTGACACATGTATTTAACTATGATTTGCCGGATGACTGTGAAGATTATGTCCACCGGATTGGCAGGACGGGACGTGCCGGAGAAAGTGGTCACTCCATCAGTCTGGCATGTGAAGAGTACGCACTGAATTTACCAGCAATTGAAGAGTATATTCAGCACCAGATACCTGTCAGTAAATATAACAGTGATGCGTTGTTGCAAGATTTGCCCGTTCCTAAGCGCCGTAACCGTTCACGCCCAGGGGGACATCCACGCCGCTCAAATATGCCGCGCCGTGGCAATCCGACACGCAATCGTAAACCACACTCAAGTTGAAATAACTCGATGCTGAGATAAATACTATGCTGGGATAAATACTATGCTGAGTTCTTCTTCGCTCTATGCCGCTATCGATTTAGGCTCAAACAGTTTCCATATGCTGGTTGTCCGTGAAGTATCCGGCAGCATTCAAGTGGTCACCCGTATCAAGCGCAAGGTTAGGATGGCCACCGGGTTAGATAAAAATAACCATTTATCACAGCAAGCAATGGAGCGGGGATGGCAATGCCTTCGCCTCTTTTCCGAATACTTGCAGAGTATTCCTGCCACGCAGATCCGTGTTGTGGCTACAGCAACTTTGCGACTCGCAGTAAATTCGGATGAATTTGTCGGGAAAGCCTCAGAAATATTGGGCAGCCCAGTCAATATCATCAGTGGTGAAGAAGAGGCTCGGCTGATTTATCAGGGTGTTGCCTACACGACTGGCGGGCCTGAAAAGCGGCTTGTCGTGGATATCGGTGGTGCCAGTACAGAGCTGGTTATCGGTGTCGGGGCCAAAACTAACCAACTATTCAGCCTTGAGATGGGATGTGTCACTTGGCTGGGGCGCTATTTCAACGATCGCAGCCTGACAGAAGAAAACTTTGCCCACGCTGAATCTGCCGCTCATCGTATTCTCAGCCCTGTCGCCACTACACTGCTGGAACAGGGCTGGCAAATTTGTGTTGGGGCTTCAGGCACGGTACAGGCTTTGCAGGAAATCATGATTGCTCAAGGAATGGATGAGCTGATCACTTTGCCCAAACTTCAGCAACTCAGACATCAGGCGATTAAGTGCGATAAGCTGGAAGAGCTGGAAATTGACGGGCTGACACTGGAACGGGCGCTGGTTTTCCCGAGTGGATTGGCAATCTTAATCGCCATTTTTCAGGCATTGAATATTGAAAGCATGACTCTGGCAGGTGGAGCGCTGCGTGAGGGTATGGTTTACGGCATGCTGGATTTACCGATTGAACAGGATATTCGTGTAAGAACCTTACGTAATATTCAGCATCGCTTTCAACTGGATATTGAACAGGCGCAGCGTGTCAGACAATTGGCTGATAATTTTTGCCAACAAGTCGCTAAGTCCTGGGAGTTAGATGAACGCTGCCGAGAATTATTGAGCAGCGCATGTTTGCTCCATGAAATAGGCCTGTGCGTTGATTTTGGCCAAAGGGCGGCACATTCCGCTTATCTGATCCGCCATTTGGATTTACCCGGCTATACCCCAGCCCAAAAACGGCTATTAGCGGCACTATTGAAAAATCAAAACGGTTCTATCGATTTATCATCACTCAGTCAGCAAAATGCCTTGCTATCATTACAGGCACAACGGTTGTGCCGCTTACTGCGTTTGGCGATTATCTTTTCTAACCGCCGACAGGATGAGACGCTACCGGCCTTAAGGTTACAAGTGGAAAATGAAACACTCATTATTACTCTTCCCTACCACTGGCTGATGCAATATCCATTCAGGTCAGAAGCATTACAGCAGGAAATGAAATGGCAGAGCTATGTCCAATGGTCATTGTTCCTTGAAGAGCAGAATAATTCTCATCTAGGCTGACTTTTTTATCTGTGCCCATATCCTGCATTCAACACGAATACAGGGTTTTTATTGAGTTATTTACCGACGTTTTTCTGCCCGAGTCCCAAACGCGATTTAATGTCCGCCAGACGAGATTGTCCCTGTTTCATCCGTTCTTCCGCACTGACTACGGGTTTTCCCTGTGGCCAGTGCAAATCATCCTGTGGCAACTCAAATAAAAACCGACTCGGTTCGGGACGGATAAGTTCACCATACTGACGGCGTTCCTTGCTCAGCGTGAAAAAGAGTTCTCTCTGTGCGCGGGTAATGCCGACATACGCCAGACGACGCTCTTCCTCAATGTTATCTTCATCAATGCTGCTCTGATGTGGCAATAAACCTTCTTCCATCCCGACCAGAAAAACATAAGGAAATTCCAGCCCCTTGGAAGCATGAAGCGTCATAAGCTGAACCTGATCCAACTCTTCGTCTTCTTCACCGCGCTCCAGCATGTCGCGCAGCGTAAAACGCGCCACGACCTGAGAAAGTGTCATCGGTTCATTCAAATCATCCCCCTCAAGCATCTCGCTCATCCAAGTGAAGAGTTGGTTGACGTTTTTCATTCTCATTTCAGCCGCTTTTGGACTGGGAGCGGTTTCATATAACCAGCTTTCGTAATCCATTCCACGCAATAAATCTCTGACTGCCAACAGTGGCTCACGTTCTACCTGACGTGATATCTCTTCCATCCAGTGAGCAAATCGCTGTAATGCTGCCAGACCACGCCCGGTTAAATGCTGCTCCAGACCAAGATCAAAACTGGCTTGATAAAGACCTTTATTGCGTTGATTCGCCCATTCCCCCAGTTTCTGGATCGTGACTGCTCCAATTTCTCGCCGTGGTGTGTTGACGATACGCAGGAATGCACTGTCATCCTCAGGATTGGTCAAAACACGTAAGTAAGAAAGTAAGTCCTTGATCTCAGGTCGAGAAAAGAACGATGTTCCTCCCGAAATTCGGTAAGGGATGCGGTTTTGTATCAGCATTTTTTCGAAGATACGGGACTGATGATTTCCACGATACAAGATGGCGTAATCTTTATAATCCGTTTTATTGATAAAGTGATGAGCGATCAATTCACCGACCACACGCTCAGCTTCGTGATCTTCGTTGTTGGCTTCGATCACCCTAAGCGGATCGCCATAATGCAACTCTGAAAAGAGTTTTTTCTCAAATACATGACGATTGTTGGCGATCAGGATATTCGCTGCTTTCAATATCCGTCCTGATGAACGATAATTCTGTTCCAGTTTGATCACGTTCAACTGCGGAAAGTCTTCTTTCAACAGGATCAAATTTTGTGGGCGAGCACCACGCCATGAATAAATAGACTGGTCATCATCACCAACCACCGTAAAACGGGCGCGATTGCCCACCAACAGTTTCACTAATTGATACTGACTGGTATTGGTATCCTGATATTCATCCACCAGCAAGTAACGAATTTTATTCTGCCAGCGCTCCCTGACCTCTTCATCGCGCATTAACAATAGGGTTGGCTTGGTAATCAGATCATCAAAATCAAGAACGTTACAGCTATTCAGGTGCAAGTCATAACGGCGGTAACACTCTGCAAATTGGTGTTCCTGCGCCGAACGCGCTGATCTTATCACCATCTCCGGTGACATCAGGTCATTCTTCCAGTTAGAAATGCTCGAAATCAGCTTTTGCAGCAGATCCTTATCTTCCTCCAGCAAATCTGCGGTGAGATCTTTCAATAAGGCCATTTGGTCTTGATCATCGAACAACGAAAAGTTGCTCTTCATACCCAGCGCTTTATATTCACGTTTGATGATCTCCAAACCCAGAGTGTGAAAAGTCGAGATCATCAGGCCTCTCGTTTCCTTTCGACCCAAAGTTTGCGCCACACGTTCTTTCATTTCACGTGCCGCCTTATTGGTGAAGGTGACTGCGGCAATGTGCCGAGCCTGATAGCCACAAACGCGGATCAGGTGAGCAATTTTATTGGTGATCACCCGGGTCTTGCCGGAGCCTGCACCCGCCAGAACCAGACAAGGTCCTGTCACAAATTCAACCGCTTGTTGTTGGCTTGGATTTAATCGCATATCGTTTCGAAGGTTATATCAGGATGAAAGATCAGGGAACGGAATTGTAACAGAAAGCCAAGCTTAGTTATGAACTCATATATTGACTGCTCCCCCGCCCGATTGGGCGAGGTCTTACGCGCAAATTGATAAATAGTGATTCTCCAGTAATTGAAATACTTAGCATCAGTTTGTCTTAACTGATGATATAACAGCCATTATTTCTTGTTGACGTGAAATCAATAAAACAAAGGAGATGCACCATGCCACGTAAAACCGGCTTTTTCTTTGATGAACTCTGTTTCTGGCACAATTCTGGCTTACAGCATGCCATGATATTTCCCGTTGGTGGATGGGTACAACCTCCTAATAGCGCCGGGTATGCCGAGTCACCAGAAACTAAACGCAGAATGAAAAGTTTAATGGATGTTTCTGGTTTAAGTCGTTCATTGCAATTGCGCAGCGCTGAACCTCTTGATGATGCAACATTACGGCTGGTTCATCCTGAAGATTATTTGCAACGCTTTAAATCCATGAGTGACGGCGGCGGCGGCGGCTTATTGGGGCCGGAAGCGCCAATAGGACAAGGTAGTTATGAAATCGCCAAATTATCTGCCGGACTTACCTATGCTGCGGTAAAAGCCGTGCTGGACGGCGAATTGGATAATGCTTACAGCCTTTCCCGTCCTCCCGGACACCATTGCCTGCCAGATCAAGCAATGGGCTTTTGTTTCCTTGCCAATATTGCCCTTGCCATTGAGCACGCGAAGGAAAAACTTGGCGTTGGCCGAGTCGCAGTCGTTGACTGGGATGTTCATCATGGTAATGGCACACAGCACATCTTCTGGGAGCGCGATGACGTTTTGACTATTTCACTGCATCAGGATGGATGCTATCCCGAAGGTTACAGTGGCGAAGAAGATATCGGTGCCGGTGAAGGCGAAGGTTTCAATATCAACATTCCATTGATGGCGGGTGCTGGGCACAATAGTTATCTGTATGCCATGGATCAAATTGTCCTTCCGGCATTACACCGTTACCAACCTGAACTGATTATCGTTGCCTGTGGCTATGACGCAAATGCTTACGATCCGCTGGCTCGAATGCAACTGCACAGTGACAGCTTCCGTGAAATGACCCGAAAAATACAGCAAGCAGCAGATGAGTTATGCCATGGCAAATTGGTCATGGTACACGAAGGGGGTTATGCCGAAGCTTACGTGCCTTTCTGTGGGTTGGCCGTCATGGAGGAATTGAGTGGTATGCGTACTGAAGTCAGCGACCCTGCGTTAAACATAATTAAATTGCAGCAACCCAAAGAACGATTTGAAGCATTCCAGCGCCAAGCCATTGATGAGTTGAAACTGAAGTTTACCCTCTAAAGATTACAATACCCTGCCCGATGTTATTTCATCAGGCAGGGTATACCTGTCGTCTTTCAAGTTGCAGCTTTGTTGACTACGTTCACTCACCCCAGTCGCATAGTTATCTATGTTCTTGGGGATTCGTTCTCTTGTCGTCGCGCTGCACCTTGAAATCCATTAGGTATAGATATCAGATTATCCGCCGACTGCAATACGTTTCATATCAGTCATATAACCACGCAAAGTATGGCCGATAACTTCAATCGGATGGTTACGGATGGCTTCATTCACATCACGTAACTGGGCATTATCAATGCCACGATCTGCGACTGCTTTGCCTAAATCGCCCGCTTGCAGAGTCCCTATAAATTTTTCTTTCAGCAACGGAACCGCAGCATGAGAGAACAGGTAGTTACCATATTCCGCAGTATCGGAGATGACCACGTTCATTTCATACAAGCGCTTACGGGCAATAGTATTCGCAATCAGTGGCAGCTCATGCAAAGATTCATAATAAGCAGATTCTTCAATAATGCCGGCATCTAACATCGTTTCAAATGCCAGTTCCACCCCAGCCTTGACCATGGCGATCATCAGCACACCGTGATCAAAATATTCCTGTTCACTGATGTTGCTACTGTAATCAGGGTAATTTTCGAATGGGGTTTTTCCTGTTTCCTCACGCCAAGTCAGCAGGTTTTTATCATCATTTGCCCAATCTGCCATCATTGTGGAAGAGAATTCACCGGAAATGATGTCATCCATATGTTTCTGGAACAGCGGGGCCAAAAGAGTTTTCAACTGTTCGGAAAGCGCATAAGCACGCAATTTTGCTGAATTAGAGAGGCGATCCATCATCAACGTAATACCGCCTTGTTTCAAGGCCTCGGTGATAGTTTCCCAACCAAGCTGGATTAATTTTCCGGCATAACCCGGTTCAGCTCCATCAGCAACCAATTTGTCGTAACATAACAACGAACCCGCCTGTAACATGCCGCACAGAATGGTCTGTTCACCCATCAAATCTGATTTAACTTCTGCCACAAAAGAAGATTCCAGAACACCCGCACGATGACCACCGGTTGCAGCAGCCCACGCTTTCGCGATCGCCATTCCTTCACCTTTTACATCATTTTCCGGATGCACGGCAATCAGAGTAGGAACACCGAATCCACGCTTATACTCTTCACGAACTTCTGTTCCCGGACATTTAGGCGCAACCATGACAACCGTGATATCTTTACGTACTGGCTCACCTACTTCGACGATATTGAAACCGTGGGAATAGCCCAATGCCGCCCCGTCTTTCATCAAAGGTTGAACAGCCTGAACTACCGTAGAATGCTGTTTATCTGGCGTCAGGTTAATAACTAAATCGGCCTGCGGAATTAACTCTTCATAGGTGCCGACGTTGAAACCATTTTCCGTTGCCTTGCGCCATGAGGCGCGTTTTTCTTCAATCGCCTCTTTACGCAGGGCGTAGGCAATATCCAAACCAGAATCACGCATGTTAAGACCTTGATTTAGCCCCTGCGCACCACACCCCACGATCACCACTTTCTTGCCTTTTAAATACCCTGCCTCGTCAGCAAATTCTTCCCGCGCCATAAAACGACATTTGCCTAACTGTGCCAATTGCTGGCGCAAGTTCAACGTATCAAAATAGTTAGCCATGGTGACTCCGATATAATTAGGTGTGATGTTGTTTGCATAGTGCCAATATATGACATGAAGGCCATTGCTTAAATTGATATATTAACAAGACTATATTGCAATTTATGCAACGTCCTCTGGCACAGCAAAAAGTCACCAGACAAAAGGCCCAACGCGATGGATCTACGTGATTTAAAACTGTTTTTACATCTTGCGGAAAGTTGTCACTTTGGACGCACGGCCACAGCCATGCACGTCAGCCCATCCACACTTTCGCGCCAGATCCAGCGTCTTGAAGAGTTATTAGGGCATTCCCTGTTTTTACGGGATAACCGAACGGTAAAACTCACTTCTGCCGGTGAACAATTAAAACAATTTGCCCAGCAGACACTCCTGCAATATAAACAGCTACAGCATTCATTGAATCACCAAAGCTCATCGCTGACAGGGGAGCTGCGTCTGTTTTGTTCAGTAACTGCCGCTTATAGCCATCTTCCACAAGTCTTGGATAAATTCAGGGCCGAACATCCCTTAGTGGAAATAAAACTGACGACAGGCGACGCGGCAGATGCCGTTGATAAAATCCAATCCGACGCCGCTGATCTGGGTATTGCAGGCAAGCCGGAAAAATTATCTGATAACGTTAGTTTTACCAAAATAGGCGAAGTGCCGCTGGTACTGATTGCTCCCTCCCTGCCCTGTGCTGTGAAAGCTCTCGCGACAGAAGAACAGCCGAACTGGAATAACATTCCGTTTATCCTACCCGAGCATGGCCCTTCCCGTAAGCGCATTGAGCTTTGGTTCCGTCGGCATAAAATCCTGCATCCGGTGATTTACGCAACAGTTTCCGGCCATGAAGCGATTGTTTCTATGGTTGCATTAGGCTGTGGGATCGCGTTGATCCCTGCGGTTGTCGTCGAAAATAGTCCTGAACCCGTACGAAACCGTATCTCACTACTGGAAAATATCTCTCTGGTCGAGCCGTTTGAATTAGGCGTCTGTACATTGAATAAACGCTTAAATGAGCCGCTAATTAAAGCGTTCTGGGAGCTGTTGTAATCTGAAGTTCATTGGATATATCTGGAAATAGGTCACGCTATATGCGAAGAAACATGCGAAGAAATATGCGAAGAAATATGCGCCGCAAAATAGATAGATATCTTGAAGTAGTCAGGTTATATGAGTATCACAAACAATATTTAGCACTTTCTCATCATATGAGAACAGAGTGGCATCGCCATCCTTGCATCCAATTAAGTGTCTCACCTGACTCTTCGGTGATAAAAATTGATACCGAACAGGAAACACGTCAAGTATATGGTTTTATTATCGCCAGCAATGTCAGACATCGATTACATGCAGAAGGGAAATCCTGTTTCAATTTTCTGATAGATCCTGCTCATTCTCTGTATCATTTGCTATTACACCAAATTAAAGATTCAGATATCGTCTACCTAAATTCAGAATCTGCCCGCTTGATAGCGGATTACCTCGCTCACTGTTTACAATCAGATTTATCTCCAGACATTCTTGTCCTGAGCCGTTGGTTAGAGGATACAGGACTCTGTGATTGCTATCAGGATACCCGAATCATAAAAGCGACCAATCTGATTACCGAGTTACCTGTTAAGAGCATTTCCTCCAGCGAAATATCTGATCATATCTATCTATCAGAAAGTCGATTTTTACATCTGTTTCGTCAGGAAATGGGCACCAATTTCCGTGGTTATTTATTATGGAAACGATTCCATCACGCACTTGAAAAAATAGATTCACCAGACTCGCTCACTTTGCTGGCTTCCCATAGCGGATTTTCCGACAGCGCACATTTTAGCCGCACGGGTATGATGTTATATGGACTCAGTCCCTCAGAATTGAAAAATGCCATTGCGGCCTTTCCTGAATCTTTCCCCAGCAAGAAACCAAAATAGCCCGTTTATTCAATTAAAATCACCTTCCTACCATTAAGCTACGGCTCAATTCAGATCATTTTGCAAGCCAATACCAAAGTATTCAGACCAATACACCCAAATATAAAAATTTTATTTTCAGCCGTATTTATAGAAATGGTGGGGAAAAATGATGCCAACGTCGTCAGTGATTACAGAGAAAAAATCAAAACGTAAGCTGGCTTTGCTCATGGCAACACTGTTATTTATCTGTGTTGGCTTAGGTTATTTTATCTATTGGTACACAGTATTACGTCATTACCAAACGACCGAAGATGCTTATGTGATTGGTAACCAAGTGCAGGTAATGGCGCAGGTTTCAGGTAGTGTGGCCAGTATTCATGCTGACAATACTGATTTTGTCCGTCAGGGAGATATTTTAGTCAGTCTGCACACTATTGATGCAGAACATGCCGTTGAACGGGCGAAAAGTATTCTTGCCAAAAGTGTTCGGCAAACTCATCAGATCATGGTTGAGAATGAGAAATTACAGGCCGATATTGACCTGAAAAAAACCAAGTTGCAGCAGACGATAGATGATTTACAGCGGCGTGAACACTTAGGGTTAACCGGAGCCATTGCCAAAGAAAGCCTGATCCATGCCCGTAATAGTGTTCAGATGGCAAAATCGGAGCTGCTTTTCTCACAGCAACAATATTATGCCAATAAGGCATTGGTTATAGACACCCCTCTGGAACAGCAACCTAACGTTAAATTGGCGGCAACCCAACTTCGGGATACTTGGCTGACCCTGCAACGCACCCGTATCGCCGCACCCGCCACGGGCTATGTTTCTCGTCGCAATGTGCAAGTCGGCTCACAGATAAAGAATGGCATACCGCTCATGGTTATCGTTCCTGCTGACCAACTCTGGATTGAAGCAAACTTTAAAGAAGTGCAACTTGCCAATGTCCGCATTGGTCAACCCGTCACATTAACCAGCGATTTTTACGGCAGCGACATTATTTACAACGGCAAGGTTGTCGGTTTGGATATGGGAACCGGCAGTGCTTTCTCCTTACTGCCCGCTCAAAATGCGACAGGTAACTGGATCAAAGTTGTCCAGCGCCTGCCCGTCCGTATTGAACTGGAATCACAACAACTCACTGACCATCCTTTGCGTATAGGGTTATCCATGCATGCCTCCGTTGATACCAGAAATCGGGATGGGGCAGTTCTGGCCAAAGTGCCACCTCAAAAAATCGTGTATGAAACCGATATCCTGTCTTACGACACCGCAGAAATTGAGCGACTGATTAAGGACATTATTTCTATAAATACCAGCAGAAGGTGAGGACAACATGTCACATCAACCATTATCCGGTGCCAAACTCGGTTGGCTGACACTGGCCTTGGCACTGGCAGCGTTTTTACAGATACTGGATCTGACAATTGCTAACGTGGCAATATCAACAATTGCGGGTGATTTGGGTTCTTCCACTTCTCAAGGCACTTGGATCATTACTTCATTTGCCGTTGCCAATGCGATCTCGATTCCATTAACCGGCTGGCTGGCAAAACGATTCGGGGAGGTTCGCGTTTTTTTAGCATCAACGATATTGTTTATTGTTGCCTCTTGGCTATGCGGTATATCCAATAGTCTGGAAATGCTGATTTTTTCCCGTATCGTGCAAGGGATCGCCGCAGGCCCGATTATGCCTCTTTCGCAAAGCCTGCTATTGAATAACTACCCACAACCAAAACGCAATATGGCTCTGGCTATGTGGTCAATGACGATTGTCGTTGCTCCTGTCTGTGGCCCTATCCTCGGCGGCTGGATCAGTGATAATTATCATTGGGGATGGATATTCCTGATTAACATCCCATTCGGTTTAGCTGTCATCACTATCACTTGGATGTTGCTCAAAGATCGGGAAACAAAAACGGAAGTTAGCCCGATTAACACTGTCGGATTAATTCTATTGGTTGCTGGTGTGGGAAGTTTTCAGTTATTGCTTGATCGCGGGAAAGAGCTGGATTGGTTTAATTCATCAGAAATTATGACTCTGGCTATTATCGCTGTGGTCTGCCTCACTTTTCTGATTATCTGGGAGCTGACAGCGAAAAACCCCATCATTGATTTATCCTTATTTAAATCCCGCAGTTTTACGATAGGGACGATATGTATCAGCCTGGCTTTTTTGCTTCATATCGGAACGCTGGTTCTGCAACCTCAATTATTACAGATGGTATTTGGTTATACCGCAACTTGGGCTGGGTTAGTGATGGCACCGCTGGGTATTATGCCGATAATACTTGCGCCACTTATTGGTCGTCTCGGTTCAAAAATCGATATGCGTTATCTGGTAACGTTCAGCTTTATTGTTTTCACCTTGTGCTTCTTTTGGCGCGCTTACACTTTCGAACGGTCAATGGACTTTTCCGCCGCCGCCTGGCCTCAATTTATACAAGGATTTGCCATCGCCTGCCTGATTATGCCGCTCAATACCATCATCTTATCCGATATCAAACCGGATAAAATCGCCTCAGCGGTGAGTCTGTTCAATTTCCTGCGGACGTTGGCAACATCAGTGGGAATATCTGTCACAACGACGATTTGGACAAATCGTGAAGCCGTTCATCATGTACAGCTAATACAAGCCGTAACCCCTTATAATCCGATTGCGACGCAATCCTATGAAAACATGCAGCAACTGGGCCTGTCATATCCCCAGATCAGTAGTAAATTGGCGCACGAAATTACTCATCAGGGGCTGATTATCGCCGCCAATGAAATTTATTGGTTATTTGGCTTTCTTTTTCTGATGATGCTGTTTTTGATATGGCTAACACAAACCACGATCAAAAAAGAATAAAAATAAGCAATATAATCAGCAAAATAACGCCTTGTTAGGCGCTATTTTGCAATGGGTGCTTAAGTCAAAAATAACTTAAACGAAGGGTTATCAGTTTCATCATGATATTCATAGCCCAACTCATCCAAATGGCGATCAAAGCGCACTTCCGGCTCTGAAAGTTCAAAAGCAGCCAATACACGCCCATAATCTGTGCCGTGACTACGATAATGAAATAAAGTGATATTCCAGTGTGTGCCCAACGTCTGCAAAAATTTCAGCAAGGCTCCCGGAGATTCAGGAAAAGCAAAGCTGAACAACCGTTCCTGCAATGGTTTGGATGGTCTGCCGCCTATCATGTAACGGACATGCAATTTCGCCATTTCATCATCGGTAAAATCAGCGACCTGATATCCCGATGATTTTAATTCCTCAATGATTTCACGGCGTTCAGCATTTCCCCGACTCAATCTGATCCCCACAAAAATACAAGCCTTGCTTGGATCAGTGGCATCCGAATAGCGATAACTAAATTCTGTCACAATACGGGGGCCCAATATCTGACAGAAATTCAGGAAACTGCCCTTTTGTTCAGGGATCGTGACTGCCAGTAAGGCCTCGCGTTGTTCCCCCAGTTCACTGCGTTCAGAAACGTAACGCAAGCCATGAAAATTCACATTAGCACCAGAGAGAATATGCGCCAATCTTTCTCCCTGAATCTGATGTTGCTGAACATATTTCTTCAAGCCTGCCAGTGCCAATGCACCTGAAGGTTCTGCAATCGCCCTGACATCTTCAAAGATATCTTTCACGGCAGAACAAATGGCATCGCTATCCACCGTAATGACATCATCAACATATTGTTGGCATAAGCGGAATGTTTCATCACCAATGCGTTTAACAGCCACGCCCTCAGCAAATAGTCCGACTCGAGGTAAATCGACCGGATGACCGGCTTTCAGAGCCGCTTTCAAACAGGCGGAATCTTCAGCTTCCACCCCAATGACTTTCATTTCAGGAACAAGCTGTTTGATGAGAACGGCAACACCAGCAATCAATCCGCCACCACCGACCGGAACAAAGATGCGATCAAGATGGACATCTTGCTGGAGCAGTTCCATAGCCAGTGTTGCCTGACCTGCAATTACAGCAGGATGGTCAAAGGGAGGGACGAAGGTGTAACCGTGCTCTTTTGCCATCTCGATCGCTTTTGCTTTCGCTTCATCGAAATTCGCACCGTGCAACAGGACTGCGCCACCAAAGCTGCGTACTGCATCGACCTTGATATCTGCGGTAGCGATCGGCATCACGACGGTTGCCTTTATCCCAACCTTACTGGCCGACAATGCGACACCTTGTGCATGATTACCCGCAGAAGCCGTAATAACTCCTTTGGTTTTCTGCTCTTTCGTCAAACCCGCAATCATCGCGTATGCGCCACGCAATTTAAAACTGTGCACCAACTGGCGATCTTCCCGTTTGACCAAAATAGTATTGTCCAAACGGGCAGAAATTTTTTTCATTTCCTGCAACGGGGTCACTTGAGCAACATCATACACTGGTGCACTCAATGCGGCTTTGAGGTATTCCGCCCCTTTAGGCTCTGAATTAAGAGGGTAAACAGCCACAATCAGCTCCCCAATTTGGTTTTATCGCGCACTGCGCCTTTATCAGCGCTGGTCGCCAACAAAGCATAAGCACGCAATGCAAAAGAAACCTGACGCTCTCTGGACTTAGGTGTCCACGCCTTATCCCCGCGAGATAATTCGTCTTGGGTGCGTTCAGCAAGTTCTGTTTCGGTAACATCTAACTGAATTTTACGGTTTGGAATATCAATATCGATGATATCGCCATCTTGAATCAGTCCAATCAAACCACCATTCGCCGCTTCAGGAGAAACGTGACCGATCGATAGCCCCGATGTGCCTCCTGAGAAACGACCATCAGTGATCAACGCACAACTTTTGCCTAGCCCCATTGATTTCAAATAGGTGGTGGGATAAAGCATTTCTTGCATCCCGGGGCCGCCTTTCGGGCCTTCATAACGAATGATAACCACATCACCCGCAACCACTTTTCCGCCAAGAATCGCTTCTACGGCATCATCCTGACTCTCATAGACTTTAGCCGGGCCACGGAAAATCAGACTTCCTTCATCAACACCCGCTGTTTTTACAATACAACCATTCGCTGCAACGTTACCAAACAGAACCGCCAAACCACCATCCTGACTATAAGCATAAGTACGCTCACGGATACACCCTTCCTCACGATCAGTATCCAGCGATGGCCAACGGCAATCCTGCGAGAATGCCTGAGTAGTACGGACCCCTGCCGGACCTGCCGCATACATACTCTTAACGCTTTCATCCTCTGTCAGCATGATGTCGTACTGAATCAACGTTTGAGGCAAATCCAAACCCAAAATATTTTTTACATCGCGATTCAAAAGCCCTGCGCGTTCCAGCTCACCCAGAATACCCATCACACCACCCGCACGGTGTACGTCTTCCATATGATATTTCTGGGTGCTCGGAGCTACCTTGCACAAATGAGGTACCTGACGAGACAGACGATCAATATCTTCCATCGTGAAATCAACTTCACCTTCCTGAGCCGCAGCTAACAAATGAAGCACGGTGTTAGTCGAACCGCCCATCGCAATATCTAATGTCATAGCATTTTCAAATGCGGCTTTGGTGGCAATATTACGCGGTAAAGCGCTGTCATCATTTTTTTCATAGTAACGTTTGGTTAACTCGACAATGCGCTTACCCGCGTTGATGAACAACGTCTTGCGATCCGCATGAGTCGCGAGCAATGAACCATTGCCAGGCTGAGAAAGCCCCAATGCTTCAGTCAGGCAGTTCATCGAATTTGCCGTAAACATGCCAGAGCAAGAACCGCATGTCGGACAGGCTGAACGTTCGATTTGATCACTCTGCTCATCACTGACATTTGGATTAGCCCCCTGAATCATGGCATCCACCAGATCCAGCTTGATAATTTGATCGGATAAGCGCGTTTTACCCGCTTCCATGGGGCCACCGGAAACAAAAATAACCGGAATATTCAGACGCAGAGATGCCATCAGCATCCCCGGGGTGATTTTGTCGCAGTTAGAAATACAGACCATCGCATCAGCACAGTGAGCGTTCACCATATATTCCACCGAGTCTGCGATCAATTCACGGGAAGGCAATGAATAGAGCATTCCACCATGCCCCATTGCGATACCATCATCAACCGCGATGGTATTGAACTCTTTTGCAACGCCTCCTGACGCCTCAATCTGTTCTGCCACCAGTTTGCCGAGGTCTCGCAGATGGACATGCCCCGGTACGAACTGAGTAAATGAATTCACAACTGCAATGATAGGCTTTCCAAAATCCGCGTCAGTCATCCCTGTGGCTCGCCATAAAGCCCGGGCTCCCGCCATATTGCGGCCATGTGTTGTCGTGGCAGAACGGTATTTAGGCATTGTTTCTACTCCCATCTCTGTCTTATCTAATGAACTTCAGTAATCAGCACAGGCGGGGAACGACCGCCTGCCGAATGTTATATTTTTTATTGAGGGTTAACGGGATCCAGCCAGCCCCATTTATCTTCTGTCGTACCATCAAATAAGCCAAAAAATGCGTTTTGAATTTTTTTGGTGATAGGACCACATTTGCCAATACCAACCTGAATATCATCGACGCTACGGACCGGCGTGATTTCCGCCGCAGTCCCGGTCATGAATACTTCATCCGCCAGATAGAGTGATTCACGAGAAAGTGTCTGCTCACGAACTTCCAGACCTAAATCCTTAGCCAATTTGATAATGGCATCGCGAGTGATCCCCGGCAGAGCAGATGAGGTAAATGGAGGCGTAAACAGAATCCCGTCTTTCACTTCAAACAGGTTTTCACCCGCGCCTTCTGAAATATAACCATGAATATCCAATGCAATTCCTTCCTGATAACCATGGCGTCGGGCTTCACTTCCCACCAGCAAGGACGAAAGATAATTTCCTCCCGCTTTTGCTGCCGTTGGGATCGTATTTGCCGCTACACGATTCCATGACGAAACCATCGCATCAATGCCTTGCTCCAGCGCTTCTTCGCCAAGATAAGCTCCCCAAGGGAAAGCGGCAATAATAACGTCTGTTTTATAACCATCAGGAGGATTGACGCCCATTCCAACATCACCAACAAATATCAATGGACGAATATAAGCGCTGACTAATTTATTTTTACGAAGTGTTTCACGACATGCTTCCATCAGTTCATCAACACTCTGGCTCACAGGGAAACGGTAAATTTTGGCTGAGTCATGCAAGCGCTGCATATGTTCACGATGGCGAAAAACGACAGGCCCTTTGTGAGAGTCATAGCAACGAATGCCCTCAAATACCGAAGTACCATAATGCAGGGCGTGGGACATAACGTGAATTTTAGCATCTGCCCACGGCACCATTTCCCCATTGAACCAAATATAATCAGCTTGCTTTGTCATTCTCAGTTTTCCTTCAATCGCGCATTATGCGCTTATTAATTGTGATTCTTTATGTTTGATCTCAATACCAGCAACATCCACTAATTTCATCAATTGAGAAAAAAGTAAATTAATCGAACGCTGGCTGGATACAGTGAGTTCAATACTTACATTACCACTATCTGTTGTGTGATCCATATTCAGTGCGCATATATTGAATCCACGATGACGGGTAACCCTCAGAATTCGCTCCAAAATCTCAGGACAAAATCTCGCCTGAATAGCAAGTTGATGCTGCATCATAATGACTTCTCCAACATGGCTTCATTGCTTGCGCCCGGGGGAACTAATGGCCAGACATTCTCTAATGCATCAATGGATACGTGTAATAAATACGCACCCTCGCTGTTGAACAAAGCATCCAGCGCCCCGCTCACTTGTGATTTATCTGTGATCCGCTGACCCGGTATCCCAAAGGCTTGCGCCAATGTAAGAAAGTCAGGATTATCAGTTAAGGTCGTCTCGCTATAGCGTTTGTCAAAAAACAGTTCTTGCCACTGACGAACCATCCCCAATCGCTGGTTATCTAATAAGACTATTTTGATTGGTAACTGCTTACGTTTGATCGTGCCTAATTCCTGAACATTCATCATAAAAGAACCGTCACCGGATATGCAGATAACCATATCTTGCGGACGTGCCATCTGAGCGCCAATTGCCGCCGGAATGCCAAATCCCATCGTGCCCAATCCACTTGATGTGATGAAATTCTCTGGCTGGCTGAATAACATGTGCTGAGCAGTCCACATCTGATGCTGCCCAACATCGGTCGTGATCACCGTGCTGGATGATGCCCGATCAGAAATCTGTTTCAGCAAAAGCGGCGCATAAATACTTTCACCCTGATAGTCATAACACCAAGCGTGTTCGTTTTTTAATTGTTTTATTTCTTGCTGCCAAGCCTGAATCGCTAAGGATTGCTGTAAATGCGGCAGCAGTGTTTTTACATCACCCAATAATGAAACATGGATCTGACGTAATTTATTGAATTCGGCAGGATCAACATCCAGATGGATCACGTTGGCATGAGGTGCGAAGGTGCTCAGTTTTCCTGTCACACGGTCATCGAAACGCGCTCCAACCGCGATTAACAAATCACAAGCCTGAACCGCGAGATTGGCCGCTTTGGTTCCGTGCATTCCCAACATGCCTAAATAGCATTCATGTCCAAAATCCGCCGCGCCTAAACCTTTCAACGTAGAAACAACAGGCATTCCTGTTTCTGCAACAAAATGGCGTAATTCAGGAACAGCGCCGGACATACCAACTCCACCACCTACATATAAAACAGGCTTCTGAGACGATGCTAACAGTTGACGAGCTTGTTCTAACTCTTGTTCTGGCAGAGATAATTCCGGGGATGCAGGTACCAGATAGGGTGCAAAATCGCCTTGAGCCAACTGAATATCTTTCGGCAAATCAACAAGAACAGGGCCGGGACGATCACTCATCGCGATAGCAAAGGCATCGGCCATGATTTGAGATAATTTTTCCGACGAATCAACCAGAAAACTATGTTTTGTACAGGAAAGAGACATGCCTAATATATCGATTTCCTGAAAGGCATCCGTTCCGATAAGGGCAGTATTCACTTGGCCAGTAATCGCCACAACAGGAACGGAATCCAACAACGCATCAGCCAATCCCGTCACTAAATTTGTCGCCCCTGGCCCTGATGTCGCAATACAAACACCCGGTTTTCCACTCGCTCGGGCATAACCGATTGCAGCCATAGCAGCACCTTGCTCATGGCGGCATAATATGTGCTCAACACCTCCATCATACAGAGCATCATAGACTGGCATGATGGTTCCACCGGGATAACCGAAAACTTTTTCAACTCCCTGCCTCTGCAGTGCTTCTACAACCGATTGTGCCCCGTTCATTGCTACCCCCTTGTTGTGTTTACCGTGTAACTGGCTGTTGTGATGCTTTGTTATGTTTGTTTTTGTTCTCTAATCCAAAGAAGTGCCAAAAAAAACCCCCGCGCCTTTCGGTGCGGGGGTTTTTGTGAAATCTGGCTCTCTTTTTGTCTAAGCCTTCCTTCGTCCAAGTGCAGCCCCGCACGGTGGGATAATAATCACCACCACACTCACAATAATTAGGCTAATTACTAGGACAAAAGTATTCATAATGTTGTTCGTTTTAACTCGTATGCTTGACGTATATTTAAGAGTTATCACTTTCTATGATTATTGACAATAATTATTTTTTATTTTTTCATAACAAATTTATTTTATTTATACTTTTCATTTAGATATATAACAAATCAGATGAATTCACTAAAATTATTTAGTTTTCCATCAGAAAAAATCCAGTATCTGTCTGTTTAATAAAATAATTAACAAATTATGTAATTAAAAAACATGTTAATCATCTGCCTTCCATGAACACAACGAAACGTATAATAAAAACCAATGGTTATTGATTAATAGTTAGCATCCTCAATAATCTTCCACATTGAAAATGATTAATAATATTTAATTTTTCAACTGAGTAATTGAACGGTTATACCATCTATAATGCCATTTATTTTCTTCATCCGGATAATTTCGAATTATCATATTATTCATAAATAACAATTGGTTATTATTAAAATCCGAATGAAAAAATGATTTTCAAGACAGTCACAGTGATAAATATCTTTACGAACCTCTTCGCAAAATCACAATAGGCGACTTTTTATTATTTTTTATCGATTCATGATAGGTGCTTTCTTGCTAAGGAGAGCATCATGGCACTTGCCGTCATTCATACACGGGCAACCATTGGTATTGATTCCCCTCTCGTCACAATAGAAGCACATATCAGTAATGGCTTACCCGGTTTAACCCTCGTAGGCTTGCCCGAAACAACCGTAAAAGAGTCCAGAGATAGGGTCAGAAGTGCTCTGATCAACAGTGGTTTTACCTATCCACCCAAAAGGATCACCGTCAATTTAGCACCAGCGGATCTTCCAAAAGAAGGAGGAAGATATGATTTACCTATCGCTATCGCAATTTTGGCAGCATCAGAGCAAATCGCTACAGATAAACTGCAGGATTATGAACTTTTAGGGGAATTGGCACTTTCAGGGGAAATACGTCGAATCACGGGAGCTATCCCCGCAGCACTGAGTGCAAAACGAGCTGGAAGACAGCTTATTTTGTCCTCAGAAAATCAGGCTGAACTGGCTATTTTGTCTCAGAATGAAACATTGATGGCAAATCACTTACTTCAAGTCTGCCATTTCCTGCAAGGAAACAACGATATTTTATCTTCTCCTTCTGGCATTGAACCATGGAGCGAACCATCTGTTTTAGACATACAGGATATTATTGGGCAGGAGCAAGCCAAAAGAGCATTGGAGATCACTGCCGCTGGCGGTCATAATCTTCTGCTGCTCGGACCACCAGGAACAGGAAAAACCATGCTTGCCAGCCGATTATGTGGATTATTGCCTCCATTAACGCATCAGGAGGCTATTGAGGTCGCAGCAATCAATAGTCTGGTTGGCTATCCTATAAATCACCAAAAATGGCATACACGGCCATTTAGAGCCCCTCATCATAGTTCGTCAATGGCGGCTCTGGTAGGGGGTGGTTCGATACCAAAACCAGGGGAAATATCCCTTGCACATAATGGTGTATTATTTTTGGATGAATTGCCTGAATTCAACCGATGTGTTTTAGATGCCCTGCGTGAACCATTGGAGTCCGGTGAGATAGTTATATCGCGCACAAAGGCAAAAGTCTGTTTCCCTGCTCGAATGCAACTAATTGCAGCCATGAACCCAAGTCCAACGGGTTATCACCAAGGACCGCACAATCGCAGTAGCCCACAACAAGTATTACGTTATCTTTCTAAACTTTCAGGTCCCTTTTTAGATCGTTTTGATCTTTCTATTGAAGTCCCTCTGCTACCTCCAGGAATTTTAAGCCAATCGTCAGCAAAACATGGAGAAAATAGCCATGAAGTCAAAAAACGGGTACAGATCGCCAGAAAAATACAAATAGAACGATGCGGCTATATAAATGCTCATCTTAATAGCAAACAAACAGAAAATATTTGTAAGCTTAGAATGGAAGATGCAGTTTTTCTGGAAAATACGTTATTGAAACTAGGGCTATCTATTCGTGCTTGGCATAGAATTCTCAAAGTTTCTCGTACAATTGCAGACTTAAAAGAACAAAAAAGAATAGAAAAAGTAGATATTATGGAAGCACTCAACTATCGAAATATGGATAGATTACTTATTCAATTGCAAAAACAGGCTGGATAAATTAGAAAAGGGGCTATTTCGCCCCTATCTGTGTAGATCATTAATATCAATGATGGTATTAATCATCAGTGTCGGTATAGTCCTCTGTAGAATCTACCTGCGGTTTTCCACCGGAAAGAGTATGAAAACGTTTTGGACGGCTAATTTTTGCCAAATACTTAATCCATACCTTTTCTTCTATCGTTACAGGGGCACGTTCACCACGGCAAACTGCAACAAACAGTTTTTCTTTTTCTGTTTGAGGCTCACGTTTACCAAGATCCAGTTCATTGAACGCATGACCACTGCGCTCTAGTAATTGAGCCTCTTTGATGGTGAAATCACCATGACGGGAAAATCCACGTGGATAATTTTTATTATCAAAAAAACGATTAGTCGTGATGAAGCTTTCAGCCATCTGACATACTCCTAACTCTAATGCCATACTAATTATGGCGCGGAGTATTAGGGAGGCTTGACATTCTGTAAAACAAAATATTTAAATCTTAACGACAAAAACTATTGGAGATGCATGTGGACACTGAATTACTGAAAACCTTTTTGGAAGTCAGTAAGACTCGTCACTTTGGTCGGGCAGCTGAATCGCTCTATCTAACACAATCCGCTGTTAGCTTTCGGATCCGTCAACTAGAAAATCAGTTGGGTACCAATTTATTCACGCGGCATCGCAATAATATCCGCCTAACTCCGGCTGGAGAACGTCTCGTACCCTATGCAGAGTCACTAATGAATACTTGGCAATTGGCCAAGAAAGAAATCAACTACGTTGCTCAGCATACAAAGCTCTCTATCGGAGCTACAGCATCCCTGTGGGAAGGATATTTAGCATCTTGGTTAACTACATTTTACCAATTCCATCAAGAAACGAGGATTGAATCTCTGGTTTCTACTCGCCAGTCGCTAGTCAAACAATTGCACTCACGAGAACTAGACCTTTTAATTACGACTGAACCACCCAAAATGGATGAGTTCCAAAGTCAGCTATTTGGTAACATCCAACTTGTTTTATCGACGACCCAACATAATCTTGAAAAAGGCGTTAAAAATTACATTAAATTGGAGTGGGGTGCTGATTTTCGTCAGCAGGAGCAACAAATCTTAAAGAGTGATCACCCCCCGATTATTACAACCACATCAGCACATGTTGCCAGAGAATTATTAGATAGTGTAAATGCTGCCGCCTTCCTTCCTGTACATTGGCAAGAAGAATACCCAAAACTCGTCGCTTCAACTGATAACGAGTTAATAGAACGACCCTTATATGCGGTATGGCTGCAAAACAGTGATCAGCAAGCATTTATCCAACAGTTACTAAAAATTCCTGTAGAAAAAGCGCCCATAACGGTTTAAAAGCGGACTAATAGTAAAAAGAGGAAAATTATGTGGGTGGGGAAACAATTCCAGCAGGGAGATGATAATTTCACGAAAAATACAAACAAGAAAAAACCCAGCTAAAATTAGCTGGGCTATTAATCTGAATAGCTATATCAATTATTACTTAGTTGTTAACTGGCAGGGGCGGAGAGACTCGAACTCCCAACACCCGGTTTTGGAGACCGGTGCTCTACCAATTGAACTACGCCCCTAAATACGGTGGCGGTGCGGA
>NZ_VCDP01000064.1:0-13182 GCF_033949345.1 Xenorhabdus littoralis | reverse complement strand
CATTATCTTGACGTAGGTAACTTTCCATCAAACTTCCCTGCTGGTGACTCGACATTTGTGACCTTACCGGTTTCTTTGGAACTAAATTTCCCTTCACCCACTCCCCATTGTGGTAACGTATTTTCTGCCTTGCCGCCTTTAGTGACTGCTAAAAACGCCTTCGCCACCACATATTGCATCACCTTCGCTTCACTGGTCGGAATGCCGCTGGCTACAATTTCAGCCGCTTTCTCGGGTGTCATCTGTTCATTGGACATCACCACATCCAGCGGTACACCAAAAAAGCTCCCCCAGGCGACAATCAATCCTCTGGCCGGATCTTGCCCTTCCGGGTGCGTTCCTCTCGCCTGTTTCGCCAGTGCTTCTGACAATTCATACGGAGTCGCGCCGTTCTTGAGCATTTGTATGGCAAGTGAGCTCTGTGCCTGACCATACTCCATCAGCCCTTTCGGTGTGGTTTCCGGACTCAGGAAATCCCTTTAACCGCATTTTTAGCCACGTCAGAGAAAAAATGACAGTTAAAAAGAAGATCCCAGCTTTTAGGCTGGGATCTCAATGTTATCTACGTAACTTGTATACTATAAACCAAGTCCCTATTCCAGCTATTGGCCCTGTGATCAAACCTACTCTGAAAGCCGTTTCTACATACTCATGAGAAAAAACAAATTCACCACTAACGAACCACCAGATTAAACACCTACCAATAAAAAAGGATATTATAATTATCAAAAACATAGCGATACCACACATAATGCTCGTTATAACAACAAACATTGGTTGATTATTTTTCATCCGCATTAACTTTCTCCTTATCTTCTTTAATCTCTCCTTGAATCAGAGTGTTTGTTACTTCCGTTGTGCCAGCAGCTCCCATATTTCCCAAAATGCCAGGTAAAGGGTGTGGTTTCATATCTTTCGAAAGTCCTAATTGCCCTTGTATCGCACCACCCTGCAATTTAGGATTGAATTTCGGATTCCAGCCTCCTGACCACCATAAGCCTGTCTTATTGAGGCTATAATTCAATGTCTTGCCAGCTCCATACCCAAATCCAGCCCCCATCCCGGCACTCACTGCGCCTACTAGGGGATCATCGCCTTTTAGGGCACTTAATGAGCCTCCCATCCCGGCATTCCAACCTATGGTTCCCCACAATCCTGTTTCCGCCGTAATTGCCCCTGTCCAGAATGCAAAAGCCACATCTTTTGGATCAACGGTTCCTGTGAATCCATACTGAATGCCTGTATTCGCAGTTGCACCTATCAAGCCTGTTGCGAGCATTTCTGCGGGTAATACACCTGGAGCTGCTCCTGCAACGGTCATTGATACCAAGGATATTGTCAGATTTGCATCAGCGACGGTTTTCTCAATATTCGCTTTACAGGCCATATCACAGTCCGGTGAGTCACCAAACCAAAACCCCAGATTGGAGCCGGCCAGTGCGCCCATTGCATTATTCTCGACAACAACCCATTCCAGTGCGGCGTTGACAGAAGAACACCGATTTTCCCAGTGCAACCAGCCAGTTACAGGAAGATTTTGCCTGTTGATATTGACAGTCGCACCCAAAAACCCCTGATGCACTTTTTTGCCCCCAACGCCGATTTTGCCCGAAGCCAAGGGTAAAGTGTAGCGCCCTTTTCGGCAACGGGCGAACGTCGCCCAACTTGCTTGGGCGGCGGGCGGCCGTTCTGCGGGTGCGGGCGGCATAGAGCCTGCAAGCGGCGCCCCTGCGACGCTCTCAGACGCCGCAGTTTCAGAGTGTGCACCGTTTTGTTGCCTGCGCCGATTTCTCTGGGAAGCCCCCTGCGGGGGCTGCACGGGGCGGATATGGCGAGCACGGCAACGAGCAACGGAGCAACGCGCAGTGCGAGCCGCGCGTAGCCAGTGCAGCGGGGTCGGGGCGGGGGAGGTAAAACCGGAGGCCGCAGGCCGACCTGCCTTCAGGGTTGTTGGCCGAACAGGGGCAGGACAGCTAAAGAAGAACGCGGTTTTTTGCTGAGGACTGGCTGAGACGCTGACAGCAGAAGGCGCAGCCTTGTGCGCCACGTAAGCGATGCCGATAAGCGGGGGCGCCAGACATAATGTAAATTATACGCATGAAGCCGCTTTGCGTTGCGTAGGTGAACGCTGGAAGCTGCCCGGCGCCGTGCGTATAATTCCCCCACATTATGTTGAGTGGGCTTTGGCCGGCCTGCACATTCTTAACGGGGACACGATTGTTCAGGCCGGCCATTGCCCACGTACCCCCGCCAACACCGAAGCCAACGGGCAGTCCGGCCACGGTCTGCCCCCGCGCCGAACCCCGCACAACTTAACGGGAACTGGCGGGGTGTCAACGGGATTTTAGGGTTGAGGTCGGCGTGGGATTGTCCGCTGCGGTTTCCGTGTCGGCATTCTCCTCGGCGTACGGGTCGGCCAGCAAGCCCGTTTCGTCATTCTCCGGCGTTTCGTCAGTCTGCCGCTCAGCCGGATGGGTGCTGGCATGCACCGCCTGCAATGCCCGTATGGAGACCTGCGTATAGATTTGCGTCGATTCGACACTCGCATGGCCCAGCATCGCCTGTATCCAGCGCAGGTCAGCGCCATTTTCCAGCATCTGCGTCGCCATGGCGTGCCGGAACAGGTGGCACGCCCCTTTTTTCTCGATCCCCACCGCTTTGATGTAAGCCGTCACCATGTTGCTGATGCCGTTGGCCTGCAAGCCGTCCTGACCGTCCATCGCCACGAACAACGATTTCACGTCAGGATTATCAGTCAGTTACCCCGCGCCAAGCAGAAGCTGGTATCGGAGATGCTGGATGCAGTGATTGCGCAGGCACAACAATAAAAGACAGGCAATTAAAGGAAAGGATTTTTTAACGCGGAGGCAGCAGGCGGCAACCTGCTACAACCGCTCACCATAACCAACTATGTGAGGTAGTTCATCATGGCTAACCGCGATTGTAATGTAAATTCAAACAGTTCGAAAGCCCAGCGCCGTTATAAAGTCGGCTACATCAGTACCCGTCACGCTGACCGAAGCACCGGCATGACCCGCCATTACAGCCAGCACCCCAGTTTGCACCTGAAGGGCAACTGGCTGGAAGAGGCGGGCTTTATGACCGGGCAGCCGGTGCAGGTCAGCATTGAGCACGGGCTGTTGATTATTCGGCTTGTTGAGAACAACTGACGGGAAAATCCCGGCTCTCATGAACTGCACCTTAATCAGTTAGGTTCTGATTTTTAGGTGCAGTTCATTTAAACTGGGATCTAACGTAGCTAACAGAGATTAAAACGCAACTAGCGTATATTAAAGCGGAGCATCAACCAAACAACTGCTCCTACGCTTCCTCCGATGAGGCTGCCAACTTTCAGCCCCTTTATCCAATTGAGTTGATAAATACTTCTGTTCGTCAAAAGCCATTCCGATGATATCAAAATGAATGAAAACGCTATTGCACAAACTGTTACCAATAAAATCAAATAAGTTATAGAAGGCTTCATTAGTTACCATCCTTCTTGATTACTTTATCCTTACCACTTAACATTTTATTGCTTATATCATTACTATGTGTTGATTGTTCATTCACAATATTGCTGTTTATAGTCGCGCCGCTATACTCTAAAACACCAGAACCCGCTGCTCCTCCTATAATTCCAGGAATTGGACTTAACTCAGCTCCCTTAGTCAAAAAATTAGAATAAACAGGAACATCGCTGTACTTCAGCGAATAATGACTTCCCGGCATACCAAAATGATTTTTAATCAACTGCGATTCCCACTGGCTGGTAATTGCGGAGCCAATACCATACCCTAGGGTTGTCCCAAATGCAGCACCAACCATCGCGGCTTCTGAGTTTTGACCCGTTACTTGACTGCCAAGATATGCACCCCCGACATTTACGCCCACATTGGCATACAGTGACCGACCTGTTCCGCTCCAGCCAGTTGCTCCAGCAGTGAAGAAACTCAAATAGTCAAATTTGTCGCCCGTGTTGCCGTTATACACTTGAACGGCACCATTCGCGCCCATACTTAAGCCCGTACCTATTATCTTGGCATTACCCGACGCCGCTGAATTAAATAACGAGCGCCCTCCGGCCATCAAACCAAAGGTATTTTCGGGCTCTGCGACAAACGCCCCAAATCTGTCCCAATTATCTGTGTTTTTGTTGGCATATTCTGCGTCCTGACTATTGACATAGAGCACGGCATTTTTGACTTCTTCATTATCCAGAGAACCATAAAGCCATGTTGGTCTCTCTGCCGCCGAGATCCCACCGTTAAGCTTAAGCCTTTCATAGCCGGCCGTGCACTCTAATGAATTCCCGTCACACGCCTTTCTAAATTCTTCTGAGTTTTTTCTATGTATTGCAGCATACTTGTCAATAACAGGCTGGCAACCTTCTCCTGCCGCTTTACAGGCCGTCATTTCTTTATCAAAGGCACGGGCTTCATCAAAGCTCAGGAAGTTATTCTCAACCGCATTCTTCGCCGTCTCTGCCCCGCTCACCCCGCCCGCCGTGGAATCGGTTGCCAGCCCCGCTGCCAGTCCTCCTGCAATTGTAGACAAGTTGCTGACTTTTTCCTTCTCATCCGGTGAAAGTTCATCCATGGTTTTGCCGGAATAGAGCACGCTGGCAATCGCCGAGGCCGCCAGTTCACCACCGGCCGCGCCCACAGCGCCGGCGGTTGCTGAGCCGCCTTTCATCTCAGCAATCACGCCGCCTAAAATCGCGTGTGCCAGCAGATTAGTGGCTTTTTCCTCCGCCGTCAGTTGCTCATACGCTTTACCGCCGTAGGTCAGGTCTTTGACGGCATTGGCCAGATAAGGCGCTGCGCCGCCGGCGATGGCCGCTTTAATATCGCCGCCGGCCAGCCCTTGCAGGGCAGTCACCACCGCCGTCACCGCCTGACGCTGGCCGCCGCCAATTTCTGCGCCCTGAGCCTTGAGCGCTGCGTCGTAAGCGATTTTATGCGCCCGGTCGGCAATGGACTCCGCGGTGATATCGCCGTTTTCCTGTTTCAGCTGTGCTTCCGCCTGCTGTTTCAGGGCCTGCTGCGTTTGCGGGTCTTTCAGTTTTTCCGTGGCGGTCTTCGTTGCTTTAATCGCTTCGTGCGTACTGTAAATATCCAGCACCTGCGTGCCGATTTGGGCAATGGCCTGCGCCTGCGCCAGCCGCTGCTGCTCTTTCTCCTTGTCAAAAATCGGACTCAGGCTGTTGGCCGCGTTGTCGGTATCGCGGCTTAAGTCCGCCACATCCTGTTGCTGCTTATCGGCATCGCGAATGCTAATCGTGCCGTCACTGACCGCCGCATGGGTCGTGGAAGACCGGCTGTCACTGTTATTGCTGCCGGCCAGCATATTCGAGGCCATATTGGACGCCAGCTGGCTGCCCACCGCGCCGCCGGTGCTGATACCGACACTCTGGTGTTCACTCTGGTATTCTGCCTTGTTTTCAATATCACTGAAGCCCAGTGTGCCCGTCTCCAGACGGTTCCTGTCTTTATCGGCGGTGCTGGCAATCACCGCGCCGTCAAGCTGGGTATGTTCACCCACCTTGATATCAAAACCGCCTTTACCGGCAAAAATCCCCGTCTGTTCGTTGACGGACTCGAACTGGCTGTGGATTTTGTCACGGCTGGCGTTAACACTGGCCGAACCGCTCATTGAGCCATAAGTAAAGCTGGCGCCCGCACTGACGTTTTCCTGTTTGGCATCGTAATTGTCCTTATCCTGCTCACTTTGCAGATGCAGGTTACGGCCGACATCCGCCGTGACTTTCTCGCCGCTGACCTGCGCCCCTTTGAGCGTGGTGTCCTGACCGGCTTTCAGGCTGACCTGATTGCCCGCATCAATCAGCGTTTCGCTGTGGGTCACGCCGTCGCCGGTTTCATGCCCCTTGCCCTTGTTGACACTGGCGGAGAATTTGATGCCGTAACCGCCCTGACCGGCGGTCAGACCCACACCGACACTGCCGCCTTTACTGCTGTTTTCACCGCGGGTGGTCTGGGTATTTTCAGCGGATTGCAGGACGATATCCTGTTTCGCCTCCAGGGCCACATCCCGCCCGGCTTTCAGGCTGCTGCCTGCCACCTGAATATTGCCGCTGTCTGCCTGAGCCTTGTCACCCGTGGCGGTGATACGGATATCCCGCCCGGCATTGAGCTGACTGCCCTGTGACTGCGTCTGCTCCGTGCGGGTTTCGGATTTCGCCGACTGGCTGCCGTAAGAAAGCTGGATACCGATAGTGTCGGTCGGTTTTTGCGCATCCCCGCCCGCCTGATTGATGGCATCCGCTTTGGCGGATTCAGCCTGACTGAGCTGCCATGCCTGATAGCCCTGCACCCCGGACAGCACCGACTGGGTGCCCTTCAGCGCTTTCAGCCGCCCGTCCCCCTCGGTTCGGGCCTGCTGGGCCGTGCTGACCGCGGTATTGAGCGCACTGCCCACCGCGCCGGACAGCGCCAGCGTCAGGCCGGACTGTTTCTGCTCAAAGGTTTCTTCCCGGCGACGTTGGTCCTGACCCGGATCAATCTGCACACTGTCGCCGGTAATAGTGATATCCTGCCCGGCCACCAAATCGGCCCCGCCGACCTGCACCCGGTTACCCGCCGTGATATTCACATTGCCCTGACTGCTGCCCACCGTGCTGACACTCTGGCTCTGGATAATGCCGTCTTCATTAACCTGATGGCGGGTAGACTGACTGCCCACGGTGAAACCGATGCCCCCGCTGCTGAGCAGCCCGCTCTTTTTCTTCTCGTCCAGTAAATAATGGGACTCGGTTTCGGTGGCGGCAGTAATCGCCACGTTATTGCCTGCCTGCAGGGTCACGTCCTTATCCCCAGCAACCGCCGACCCGCTCACGCTCAGGTCGTTGCCCGCTGTGATGCTGATGCTGTCGCCGCTGAGCAGGGTGCCTTGCTCACGGGTCACGCGGTCTTCCTGTACGGTATGGCGGCTGCTTTTTGACAGCACGCCTTTTTTATTCGCACTGGACTCTGAGAATTGATAGTCACTTTCGCTGGCGCTGTTCAGCGTAATATCCTGTTTCGCCTGCAATTCAAGCGCCCCCTGCTCACTGTGCAGCGTACTGCCGGTGACCGTGATATCTCCCTCACGCGCCATCACCGCAACGCCGTCACGCCCGCTGAAGGTACTGCCCACACTGTGCTCGCTGACGCTCTCCATCTCCCGCCGGCTGTTCGTACTGCCCTCGCGCTTGCGCTCGCTGTCCTGGTCTGCCACACGCTGACGCGCATCCCTGATAATCACCGTTTGGGCATCCAGCCCGATATGACCTGACCGGCTGTCAACCTGCACCCCTTCGGCCGTCAGGTTTTCCCCCGCCTGAAGGGTCACACCCCGGTCACCGCTCAGGCTACTGAGATGCAGCCGATCTTCCTCACGCCGGTTACTCACCGACGAGGTCCGGCTGTCGGCTTCCAGCTGCGTGCTGTTGGTGGTGGTTTCCGCCAGCAGGTTCACATTGCCGCCGGCCTGTACCTGCGCCGTTCCCCCGGCGTTGGCCTGACTCCCCTGCAACGTGATGTCCTGTCCGGCGCGCAGGCTGAGGTTACCCCCGGCATTAAGCTGACTGCCCAGCGCCTGTTGCCACTCGCCGCTGACGCTCGCCATCCGCTGCCCGGCCTCTTCCATACCGTCGCTGGTGCGGTTACCCATCGCCCCGGAAATAACCGCAATGTTCCCTGTCGTGGTGCTTCTGGCGGCAGCAATATCCAGATTATCGCGCGCACTCAGGCTGAGATGACGGGTAGCCTCCAGTTTCGCCCCGCGCAGCTGGATATCCCCGCCGCGCAGGCTGAGCTCCCGGGCGCTCATCGAGGCCTGGCGCAGGGCATCCTGCAAATTGGTACTTAAGGTCAGGCTCTCCGCCTGCACGTCAATGCGCTCTGCGCGGATATCCCCGCCCTGGTGCAGGAACTGGTCCGCATCAATGTTCAGGGCCCGCTCGGCAAACAGGTTACCGGCGTTAGTCAGGCTGTTGGCGGACAGTTGCAGGTTGCCCCCGCCAATCAGGGCCCCCTGGCCGGTCAGCCGCAGCGTGGTGTTGGCCAGATAGACCTTCGGCACCCAGACCGTCTGCGAACCACTGGCAGTTTCGACCGTCTCGCTCACCAGCCAGACGATATCCTGCTGCAACGCCGCAATCTGGGTCGGCGTCAGCGCCACGCCCGGCACCAGCCGGAAGTCGTTGGCCACCTTCGTCCCGTTGTTCATCAGGGTCTGGTACTGTGCCATCGCATCTTCACCGCGCACGGAAGGGCGGCCGGTCAGTTTGAGTATCTGCTCACGCACCAGACGTTGCTCATAGAAACCGTCCCCCAGCCGTTTATGCACCTGCGCCGGGTCATACCCCACCCGCTGCAACAGGTAATCGCTGCTGATAAACCGGGTCCGGCTGGTAAAGCGTTCATCGGTTACCACCAGATAGGGGCTACCTTCTGCCGGGTGCTGACGGAACAGGCCGTTATTGGGCACAAAGGTGGCGACCCGCGCCAGTTTTTGCTGGTCGGTCAGGGCCAGTTCAGCCGGCGTCAGGGGGCGCTCGATCGGCTTAAGGGGTGGGGCGGCAGGCGTGAGTTCCCGTTTGAGCAGTGTAAGCAATTGCTCATCTGAGATAAGGGGTTGATCAGCCGGCGTCAGTTCCCGCTTCAGCAACGTGAGTAGTTGATCACCCTGTATGACGGGTTGGTCAGTCGGCGTCAGTTCCCGCTTCAGCAGCGTGAGCAATTGACCATCCTGTATGGCAGGTTGGTCAGTCGGCGTCAGTTCCCGCTTCAGCAGCGTGAGCAATTGACCATCCTGTATGACGGGTTGGTCAGTCGGTGTCAGTTCCCGCTTCAACAGCGTGAGCAGCTGGTCATCCGATAAGTGGGGGAGATCGACTGACGTGAGTCGCCGCTTGAGCGGCGTCAGCAGTCGGTTGACCAGCACCAGTTGGCTGTCCTGTTCCTGCCACTCTGCCCCTTCTACCGTCACCGCCAGTGGGTTGCGTTCCCATTCCGCCCGCTCGGCTTCCGCCGCTTTCTGGGCCGCTTCCACTATGCTGATTTGTGCCGGGTTGACCGTAGTATTTTCCAGTTTTGCGCCGTGGATGGCGACATCGCCGTGCCCGGTCATGATCGCGTCAATGGTCGCCAGTGCGACGGTTTCATCGCTGTGGTGTTTCGGATACCAGTGCCGGGTATCCCGATCGTAATGGTCGACCAGAAATTCCTCGCGCCGTTCATTCACGGAATAAGCCCGGTTGGTGATCTCGCCGTCGCCTGTCGTCACCAGGTTACCGTTGGCACTGACGGTACTGGCGTCGTTAAGCAGTTCCCCCGTGATCCGCAGCGTCATGTTGCCCCCGGCCAGAATATGGGCACCGATGCCTTCAGACACCAGTTTGTCCCGCGTCACCGTGCCGGTGGCCGAGCGTTCACGAAAGTTGTTGTAATCATCCACAAACGGCACATTGGCAATATCGAGGTGTTTCTCCGGGTCCCACTGCTCAAGCCGTCCCCGGTTGTGCTCGCGCCAGACCGTATTGTGATAAGGGGTCGGCACCCTGTTCTGGCGATGGCCGCGCGTCTCATAGAACGTCATGTCATAACTGCCGTCGCGCCCCGGTTTCAGGGCCAGATAATGGACCCACAGCTCATAAGGTTGCTCGTTGTCATCCCTGACCCGAACCTGCGCCCGTTTACCGGCCGCATCAATGGCCAGCAGGGTGCCATAACGGTTGTTTTCCACCGCGGCGTCATCGCGGAACGTCAGGCGCTGGGTGGTGGGCGCCATGGTATTTTTGTCGTGATTCACCCCCGACGCGTAAGAGCGCCAGTAGTAGTTGTAACGGTGCCATTGGGTCTCGCCCTTTTCCGCCTCGCGCACAATCTCCAGCCCTTCGCGCAGGTTATTCAACCGGTTGGCTTCAATCGACACATCCCCGTCAGCCTCTATGCCGCTCGCTTTGTTCTCAATCAGGTCATCACTGCCCAGGCGCAGGGTGCCGGCACTGTAAATCAGGCTGCCGTCACGGTTGGTCAGGCGCTCACCGGCCTGCAAATCCAGGCGTTCCGTTGCAGCCATCACCGCGTTCTGCCCGTGGTTGTCGATAATCCGGCTGCGCACCGTGACCGCATCCCCCATCACCGTGTCCGTGTTATCCAGCGTGTCGCTGGTGAGGGTCATGCTGTCGGCTTCCAGACGCTTTTCGTTGCGCAGGGTGCCGGTCGTCAGCCGCAGGTCTTTCCCGGTCAGCGTTCCCTGGTTGGTGAAGTGGGCACTGTTAATGGTCAGGCTGCCGGGCAAGCGCCAGTCGGCTAGGTTGGTCAGCAGCCCGCCCACCGAAAAGGTCAGCGTGCCGTTACTGCTAATCGTATCGCCGGCCCGGTGGGTGTAATCCTGCTGCACGGCCAACGTCAGGCTTTGCTGGCTGAGCAGGGTCCCGCCGGTATTATTCAGGGTGTGGGTATTGACCGTCAGCTGTTCCCCGCTTTGGACGAGGCCGCCCTGATTGAACAGCGCCAGCACGGACGGAATACCCGCATTGAGATTAAGTGTGCCGTTGGCGCGGATCATCCCCTGCTGATTGATCAGCTTGTCGAGATTTGACAGGGTCAGCGTGCGGGTACTTTGCAGGCGGCCGGCCGTGTTGTTCAGCTCGCGGGCCGTCAATTCGGTGTGCGTTGTCCCCAGCAACAGGCCGCCGTCATGATTGTTCACCCGGTCGCTGTGCACGGTCAGCATGTCCTGGCTGGTGATTTTCCCCTGCCCGTGGTTATTGAGTGTCTGGCTGTCGATTTGCATCGACCCGGTGGCGATCAGCTGCCCGGCCTGATTGTTTATCGTTTCACCTTTAAAGGTCAGGGTGCCGCCGCCGTGGATTTTTCCTTGCGCGTTATTGATCACATTGATGCGGTAAATGCCGTTCCCCCCGCTGATCAGCTTCCCGTCCGGGTTATCCAGCTGACCGGCGGTCACTTCAAGCGCGCCCAGGCTGTTGAACAATCCCTGCCGGTTGTTGACCTGCCCGGCTGAGATTTGCTGGTCGCCGTTACTTTTCAGCGTGCCGCCGGTATTATCCAAAAGTGCCAGAATGCGCAGCCCAAGCTGCTGTTTGCTGTTTATCGACCCGGCGGCATTCAGCAACGACCGGGCATCCAGCTGCATCGCCCCGTCCGAAAGCAGTTTCCCGCCACGGTTATCCAGTATCCCGCTTAAGTGCAACCGCACCGGCTGCTGGCTGTCAATCAGGCCGTCAGCGTTGTCCAGACTTTGCGCCGTCACCGTCAGGGCGCCGTCCGAAAGCAGTTTCCCGCCCGCGTTCAGCACACGGCCAGCCTCCGATCCCTCGGTTGCGCCCTGTACATCCAGCCGCTTCAGGGCGCTGATTTTACCGCCTTCATTATTAACCGCCTGTGCCGAGCGCAACATCAGCGTTCCCGCTGATCCCAGTGCGCCTTTCTGATTGTCCAGCGTGCTGACCGCCAGTGTGGCATCCTGCAGGCTCGACACGCTGCCTCCCTGGTTATCAAACCGGTCAGCCGTGGCGGACCAGCCCCCCTGAGTGCCTATCCAGCCCTGGGCATTCAGGATATTTTCCGCGCGCAGGGATTGCGCCAGCTTGTTGAAAATGTAGCCCTGGCTGTTATTCAGTGTTTGGGTGAACCGCATATCCAGCGCGTCCAGCACCTGAATTTTTCCCTGGGCATTCAGGAGGCCCTGCGCATTCACCGTGCTGTGCCCGCTGCTGATCAGTTTCCCCCCCTGATTATCCCAGCTGCCCGCCAGATCCAACTTTATTCCCTGTTTGCCCTGGATCTCGCCTTGCTCGCGGTTGGTCAGCTGTCCGCCCCACAGTGACATCCTGCCTTCGCTAAATAACGTCCCCGCGTTATTGTTCAGTAAGCTGTCCGTACCGCCCTGCCAGTGCAAATGTTGCTGTGCCGACAGTTTACCCGCCTGATTAATAATATTGCCGATACTATTAAGCGTCAGGTCACCGATCGATTGCAGTGTGCCGCCAGTGTTGTCCATGCTGTGGGTGGAGACGGTCACCCGTTTGCCGCCCTGGGCCGTGCCGCCGCGGTTGTCCCAATGCCCCTCCGTGTGGATATCCAGCGTGTCACCGCCCTCGATAAATCCCTGTTGGTTATTGATAGCCTGTTGGATATCAAACCGCAGGTTCCCCAGGCTGACCAGATTACCCAGTGTATTTTTCAGGTGCTGTGCCGTCAGTTGCAAATAGTTGCCCTGCATGTACCCGGACTGGTTATCGATGCTGCCGGCCGCCTTCACGGTCAGCTGTTGATCAGAAAACAACTTGCCCCCGCCGTTTTGCAGATCACCCCCCGACGTCACATGCAATACGGACAGCCCCTGCAACAGGCCGCGCTGGTTATCGATAGTGCCCGTCGTGTTCACAGTCAGCGCTTGTTCGGCCAACAGGTTTCCATCACTGTTATTGATATGGAGGGCGGAGATATCCACCTGCCTGCCGCCCTGGGCTATCCCGTTGCGGTTATCCCAATTGCCCTGGGTACGAATATCCAGGGCGTCAGCCGCTTCGAAAAGCCCGTGCCGGTTATCAATCGACTGCCGAATGTCAAGCTTCAGACGTCCCTTGCTGATGACCTTGCCTTTCTTATTATCCAGATGTGATGCCGTCAGTTGCAGGTGTTCACCCTTAATTTCCCCTGACTGGTTATCGATATTCTCGTCGGCGTTCAGGGTCAGTGCCTGAGCGGCCGACAGTGTGCCGCCGCTGTTATCCATGCTACGGGCAGAGACGTCAACCTGTTTGCCGCCTTGCAGGGTGCCGCCGTGGTTATTCCAGTGACCGTCAGTGTGGATATCCAGGGTATCATCAGCCTGAATAAGTCCGTGCTGATTATCCATGTCCTGATTGATCTTAAGCTGCAGATGCCCCTGACTGACAATCTTACCTTTCGTATTCGTCAGCGTCTGTGCGGTCAGTTCCAGCGCTTTGCCCTGGATATTACCGGACTGGTTATCGACACTGCCGGTCGCCTTCACGGTCAGCGCCTGATCGGACAACAGCTTGCCCCCGCCGTTTTGGATATCGCCCCCTGACGTCACGTTCAATGCGGACAGCCCCTGCAACGTGCCACGCTGGTTATCGATAGTGCCCGTCGTGTTCACGGTCAGCGCTTGTTCGGCCAACAGTTT
>NZ_VCDP01000063.1:0-473 GCF_033949345.1 Xenorhabdus littoralis | reverse complement strand
TAGAAAACCTCGGTTTGATGGGAACGGCGGATTTGGCGAAAAATGCCGTGCCAAATAGCCGGAGAATTAATGGAAAATCATTGGCGAATGATGCCACATTAAATGCAGGAGATGTGGGGGCATATGACAAGGAAGAAGCCAACCAGAAGTTTCAGCCTTTGGGAAACTATACCCCTGCGGGCTACAGCTATGCTAAGGAAGAATCGGATAACCGTTATCAACCCAAAGGCAACTATGCCCCTGCGGGTAGTTACGCACCGAAAGGGGAAAGCTATACCAAATCAGAGTCAGATTCCCGCTATCAGTCAAAAGGGAATTATGCGCCTGCTGGTAACTACGCCGTTCGTGGGGAATGTTATACGAGAGGGGAGTCAGACGGGCGATATCAACCGCGCGGGAACTACCAACCCGCCGGAAATTATCAATCTGCGGGGAATTATGCGGTCAGGGGGGAGTGTTATACCAGAGGGGAG
>NZ_VCDP01000062.1:0-31942 GCF_033949345.1 Xenorhabdus littoralis | reverse complement strand
CGTCATCACACTATATTGACGTCATCACACTATAGATAAAATCTGACGAGCTGAAACGGGCAGGCAACAATATTGTGATAGAGAATGGCAAAACAGTGGTTACTTATTTTTGTTCAGGATGACACTGTAAAAGATAATAATATACAGGATAACAATAAGGAGGATGGTTTGAATAACAGGCTCAGAATAATCCTTATTTTTGTCTATTGACGTTTAAGCTGGCGATATTTTTGCAAATCCTGCCCCTATTCCTGCCAAATTCATCTATTACTTTATACTTAAGAGACTATTCCGCCGTGGAACTGTCGTTTTTTTGGTTTTGCATTTTTTACTTCTTGTTTTTGAGTCTGTTTTTCCGATATTACGTCACCACAGAGTAAGTGACAGGATCTCTTCTGGTTTTATGGCACTGTATTGATTCGTCATTGTGCTCGTAAGAAGAAGAATATTTTTGAGAGAATGTGAATTTTGGTCGAACTTACTGAAATGATCATCGTGCAATATAGAAGCGCTAAAAGCGGGATAGCAGCATTCCAATATGCACTATAATGTTGTTTTTTTAGTGCATCAGACCATTTTGGGATGCTGTAATGAAGTTATTGGTGAAATTAGCCCATTTTTATGCAGTTTTTTTCTGCTCCGTTAGAGAAAAGTAACGTAGAATATCGTGTTTCTGATGTGAATAACGTAGCCACTTTTATTGAAGTAGTAAAAGTAGTTAATCATGCGCCTTGTCGCTGCTTCATGTGGTTGGTAGAGTAGACGGACAATCTCCGTCCCCAGCTTGCAGGATTATCCTTTCGTTATGTTAAAGAAATTTCGTGGCATGTTTTCCAACGATTTGTCCATTGACTTGGGTACTGCCAATACCCTTATTTATGTTAAAGGGCAGGGAATCGTATTGGATCAGCCCTCTGTCGTTGCCATTCGCCAAGACAGGGCGGGTTCACCAAAAAGTGTTGCAGCAGTAGGGCTTGAAGCAAAGCAGATGCTGGGGCGTACTCCGGGTAATATCGCAGCCATCCGTCCGATGAAGGATGGGGTTATTGCTGATTTTTATGTCACAGAAAAAATGTTGCAGCATTTTATTAAGCAGGTTCACAACAACAGTTTTATGCGCCCGAGTCCGCGTGTATTGGTTTGTGTGCCTGTTGGGGCGACTCAGGTTGAACGTCGCGCCATTCGGGAATCTGCCCAAAGTGCAGGTGCCCGCGAAGTATTTTTGATTGAAGAGCCAATGGCGGCGGCTATCGGTGCAGGTCTGCCGGTTTCCGAGGCAACGGGTTCAATGGTGGTGGATATTGGTGGCGGAACCACTGAAGTTGCCGTTATCTCCCTTAACGGCGTTGTTTATTCTTCTTCTGTCCGTATCGGTGGTGACCGTTTTGATGAAGCCATCATTAATTATGTCCGTCGTAACTACGGCTCTCTGATTGGGGAAGCAACAGCAGAACGTATCAAGCATGGAATTGGTTCTGCCTACCCAACGGATGAACTACATGAAATTGAAGTACGTGGCCGTAATCTGGCGGAAGGCGTACCTCGTAGCTTTACTCTGAATTCCAATGAAATTCTTGAAGCCCTGCAAGAACCACTGACTGGCATCGTGAGTGCGGTTATGGTGGCTCTGGAACAGTGCCCGCCAGAATTGGCTTCCGATATCTCTGAACGGGGCATGGTACTGACTGGTGGTGGTGCGTTGCTGCGTAATCTTGATCGACTGCTGATGGAAGAAACCGGTATCCCTGTCATTGTGGCTGAAGATCCACTGACTTGTGTTGCCCGTGGTGGTGGCAAGGCACTGGAGATGATCGACATGCATGGTGGCGATCTGTTCAGCGAAGATTGAAATTAACTCTGCGAGCTGGGAGGCGGATAGATTTTATTTTAGCCTCCTTGCTGATTGTTCGGGAGTTCTATCATTTATGAGACAACACAGCTCAACAATGCGCAATTTATGAAGCCGATTTTCAGCAGAGGACCTTCCCTGCAATTACGACTCTTTTTTGCTGTTATTATTGCCATTATTCTGGTTGTGATAGACAGCCGCCTTGGTGTTTTCAATAAAGTCCGTAGCTACATGGATACGGCTGTAAGTCCTTTCTATTTTCTGGCCAATGGGCCTCGCCAATTTTTGGATGGTATTTCTGAATCTTTGGCTAGCCGGAATCATCTTGAGCTGGAAAATCGTACCCTGCGCAATGAATTGCGATTGCGGAACAGCAAAATTTTGCTGTTGGAGCAATTGAAACAGGAAAACTCCCGTTTGCGTGAATTACTGGGATCGCCCCTGCGTCGTGATGAACACATGATGGTATCGCAGGTGATTTCTGGTGGTATGGACCCTTATCGTGATCAAGTGGTTATCGATAAAGGGGCTAAAGATGGTGTATATGAAGGACAGCCTGTGATCAGTGATCGGGGGGTTGTGGGACAAGTGATTTCGGTGAGCCAATTGAGCAGCCGGATATTGCTGATTTGCGATCCCACCCATGCGCTTCCTGTTCAGGTACTGCGCAATGATATTCGTGTTATTGCGGGTGGTGCGGGATGTACAGATGATCTCCAGTTAGAGCCGTTGCCGAGTGACACCGATATTCGTGTCGGTGATGTACTGGTGACATCGGGTCTGGGAGGTCGTTTTCCAGAAGGCTATCCTGTGGCGGTGGTTTCGTCTGTTAAAATAGATAACCAACGTGCCCATTCCGTTATCCATGCTCGTCCACTGGCTGAATTGCGGCGTTTACGTTATCTGCTGCTATTATGGGGAGCGGATAATAATCCCTCAGAACCCCTGCCGCCTTCGGAAGTTTATCGTGCAGCCAATGAACGTTTGATGCAGATGTTACCGCAGGTATTGCCAAATCCATCGGAAGCAAAACCGCCGTTTCCGGAACAAGGCTCAGGTGAAACAAAAGGTGACAATCAAGCATCACCAGCGACAAATCCCGCGACAAAATCGCCATCACCCGCTACAGGAAACCGCTAATGAGTCAGTATCATAGCCGAGGACGTTGGGTCATCTGGTTATCTTTCCTGATTGCGATAGTGCTACAGATCATGCCGTGGCCGGAACAATTCTTTATGTACCGGCCCACGTTATTGTTGCTGTGCTTAATTTACTGGTTGTTGGCGCTTCCTCACCGCGTCAGTGTTGGTACAGGGTTTTTATTGGGTATCATCACTGACTTACTGCACGGGAGTATTCTGGGGGCACATGCTTTGGCATTCAGCATGATCAGTTTTCTGGTGGCCTTCAAATTCCAGCTTATCCGCAATATGGCGCTCTGGCAGCAAGCGTTGGTTGTCGTAGGGCTTTCAACCCTGATGAATGTATGTGTTTTTTTAGCGCATACTTTGCTGCCGAAGACGGTCTTCCATCCTGAAGTATTCTGGAGTGGTTTAGTCAATGGTATTCTCTGGCCCTGGCTATTCTTATTAATGCGGAAAATCCGCCGTCAATTTTCAGTTCGTTAAAGGCGGACGAGCCTGAATCCATAAAATAGCCTAATGCAATAGACTCTAAGGATAACTCACGATGAAAACCATTTATTTAGCTTCGGGTTCACCAAGACGGCGTGAGCTGGTGGGATTGTTAGATTTTAATTTTGAGATCCTGACACCTCAGGTCGAAGAAAAATGGCGTGAAGGGGAGTCTCCACAGCAATATGTCACTCGATTGGCCAGAGAAAAATCACAGGCCGGAGTGGCAATTGCGCCGCATGATCATCCCGTTTTAGGGGCAGATACCATTGTTGTACTGAATAACCGCATCTTGGAAAAACCGCATGATCAATCCCACGCGGCTGAAATCCTGAGTGCTTTGTCAGGTCAGTGCCACCAAGTAATAACGGCTGTTGCTTTATCAAACAGTCAACATACCTTGAGTGCGGTAGTCATTACAGATGTGATATTCCGCCAGTTATCTCAACAAGAAATACAGGAATATATTGCAACTGGGGAGCCAATGGATAAAGCCGGGGCTTATGGCATTCAAGGTAAGGGCGGTTGTTTTGTCAGAAAAATTAATGGCAGTTACCATGCTGTTGTCGGCTTGCCACTGGTTGAAACGTATGAATTAATCACACGATTTTTAGCGTTAGCTGATGGGAAGAACTATTCATGACAGCAGAGTTATTAGTCAATGTAACACCATCCGAAACGCGGGTTGCTTATATTGATGGCGGTATCTTGCAAGAAATTCATATTGAACGGGAAGCCAGAAGAGGCATTGTCGGAAATATTTACAAAGGGCGGGTGAGCCGGGTTTTGCCCGGAATGCAGGCGGCTTTTGTGGATATTGGTCTGGAGAAAGCCGCTTTTTTGCACGCTTCGGATATTATGCCTCATACTGAATGTATTGCAGGTGAGGAGCGAAAGAATTTTCATGTCAGGGATATTGCGGAACTGGTTAGTCAGGGACAAGATTTAATCGTACAGGTAGTGAAAGATCCTCTGGGGACAAAAGGTGCCCGCCTGACGACGGATATCACGTTGCCGTCACGTTATCTGGTCTTTATGCCCGGCGCATCACATGTTGGTGTTTCACAGCGGATAGAGAGTGAAAAAGAGCGCGAACGCCTGAAAAGTATCGTCATGGATTACTGTGATGAACATGGTGGCTTTATTATTCGCACTGCTGCTGAAGGCGTGGGGACAGAAGAAATTGCACAGGATGCGGCATTTTTGAAACGCCTGTGGAGCAAAGTGATCAAACGTAAGAAACGTAATATCACTAAAAATAAAGTCTATGGTGAATTGGCGCTGGCCCAGCGCATTCTGCGTGATTTTGCTGGAGCATCTCTTGATCGCATCAGGGTTGACTCCCGCCAGACATATACTCAGTTACAAGAATTTATTGACGAATATATCCCTGAAATGAACGCTAAGCTGGATCACTATCAGGGAAACCAGCCGATATTCGATCTGTATGATGTAGAAAATGAGATTCAGCGGGCGCTGGAACGTAAAGTGGAATTAAAGTCGGGTGGTTATCTGATTATTGATCAAACGGAAGCCATGACGACCATTGATATTAATACGGGCGCTTTTGTCGGTCATCGCAATCTGGAAGAAACGATTTTTAATACCAATATTGAAGCCACACAAGCGATCGCGCGACAATTAAGGCTGCGTAATTTAGGCGGCATCATTATCATTGATTTTATTGACATGGTTAATGTAGAACACCGTCGCCGAGTATTGACCTCTCTGGAACAGGCATTAAGCAAGGATCGCGTGAAAACCACCATTAATGGTTTTTCCCAACTGGGTTTGGTGGAGATGACGCGCAAGCGTACACGGGAAAGTATCGAACATATTTTGTGTGATAACTGCCCGACCTGTCAGGGGCGTGGCACGGTAAAATCCGTCGAAACCGTGTGCTATGAAATTTTGCGTGAAATTGTGCGGGTTCACCGTCTCATCGATGCTGATCGTTTTCTGGTTTATTCCTCTCCCGCAGTGAGTGAAGCTCTGAAAGGGGATGAATCCCACGCATTGGCGGAGGTAGAAATCTTTGTAGGCAAACAGGTCAGAGTGCAGACAGAACAACTTTACAGTCAGGAGCAATTTGACGTTGTTATGATGTAATAAACATTGGATTAAAACATTGGATTAAAACATTGGATTAAAACATTGGATTAAAACATCGAATTGAACGACCGACTTGTAGAAAACTTGTTTTTACAGAGCAATAAGCGCTGACAACCAAGGAGAAATGTGTGAGGCGACTGCCGGGGATATTATTAGCGACAGCCGCAATAGCCATTATCATTGTGGCTTTGCTTGTCAGCGGGCTGCGTTTCTTCCTGCCCCATATCAATGATTATCGTCAGCAATTGGCGGAGAAAATTGCTGCCGTGACAGACATACCTGTCAATATTGGTTACATCAATGGACATTGGGAACCATTTGGCCCCAGTCTGGAAATTCGTGATATCAGCGCAAAATCAAAGAATGTCGATATATCTGCCAAAAAGATCACGCTTTCTTTGGATGTCTGGCGTTCACTTTTGCAGTGGCGCTGGCATTTTCGTGATCTGTCCTTTTATCAGCTTCAGGTAAATTATGATAAGGCGCTGTTCGGGTCAGACGGCGAAAATATGCTTTCTGAACCGGATAGCCTCTCCGCCTTATTTCTTGAGCAATTCAATCATTTTGACCTGCACGATAGTCGCCTGACCTTTCTGACGCCATCTGGTGAAAAAGCCGACCTGCTGCTGCCTCAATTAACGTGGCTTAATCAAAATAACCGCCATCGGGCACAAGGCAGTGTAAACCTCTCGTCAATTAATGGTCAGGAAGGGATTGTTCAGGTGAAATTTGACCTGAAAGATATCAATGGGATTCTGGATAATGGTGTCATTTATTTGCAGGCTGATGATATCGATATGCGGCTGTGGTTAAGCCATTGGTTAAGGAATAATACGGGGCTGGAAAATGCGCATTTTAGCTTAGCAAGTTGGATCACTTTGAAAGACGGACGGGTTGATAGTGGGCGTCTGCAACTTAAGCAGGGAGAAGCCAACTGGCATGTCGGCAGTGAAAAACACCAGCTTGCGGTTAATGATTTATTCCTGCAAATGCGTCGCCAGGGAGATGGATGGCTATTTGATGTTCCAAATCTGGAAAGCCTGAAAACCCGTGATCAGCAATGGCCTGTAGGACATATTGCGGCGCTGTATGTTAACCAGTCCCATGAATATCAGGGTAAAGATCACTGGCGTATTCGTGCCGAAAATATTCAGCTTGAGCGCCTGAACGGAATATTGCCAATACTCTCTTTTGTGACACCGGATATTGTCAAGAATTGGCAGCAATTGCAGCCGAAAGGCAGGCTTAGCAGTTTTGCCCTTGATATCACGCCTGAACTTCCCGATGAGTTGGGAATTCGCATGAAATGGCAGGATGTGAGTTGGCTACTCTGGAAAGATCTGCCTTCAGTCAGCCACTTCAGCGGTGTGCTGGAGGGTAATAAACAGTGGGGCAATCTCAGATTTGAACTGAAAGACAGCACCATTGATTATGGCAATATGTTTCAGGCACCATTGGAAATTGCCAGCAGTGAAGGAGACGTTACCTGGAAAAATAACAGCCATGGCATGGAAGTGTGGAGTCAGGGACTGGATTTGCAGGCAAAATCGCTATGGCTCAATGGTCACTTCCATTATCTGAAACCATCAACTGGGCAGCCTATTCTGGAAATACTCGCCGGGATCAGGGCTGACGATGTGGGCGAGGCATGGCGTTATTTTCCCAAGCCACTGATGGGAGAATCCCTGACAGATTATTTGACCACCTCTTTGATTAAAGGGCAGGTTGATAATGCCACGGTTATTTTCAGGGGTGATCCCCATGATTTTCCATTCAAACAAAACAACGGCCAATTTCAGATAGCGGTTCCTCTGCGCAATGCCACCTTTCAATATCAACCAGACTGGCCAGCCCTGTTTGACTTGGATATTGACCTGAATTTCCAGAATAACGGATTACGGATGCAGGCAGCAAAAGCGCAGTTGGGGGAAGTGAATGCAACCCAAGTCTCAGCGGTGATCCCTGATTATGACAAATATAAACTGTTTATCGATGCTGAATTATCCGGTGATGGAAAGGGTATCCGCGATTATTTCAACCACAGCCCAATGGCAGACTCGATTGGCAGCGCACTGGATAGTTTGCAACTTGACGGTAGAGTGGATGGCAAACTCCATCTGGATATCCCACTGGAGCATGGTGAAGTTAAAGCGAGTGGGGAAATCGCGCTCAAAGATACTGATCTGTTTATCAAACCTCTGAATAGCCAGATGAAACATCTCAGTGGCAAATTTCGTTTTGACAATGGCAACTTAAAAAGTGATGTTCTTTCCGCCAATTGGTTCGGGCATCCGTTGTCCTTGCGGTTTTCCACTCAGGATTTGCCAAAACATTATCTGGTCGGTGTGAATCTGGATGCACGTTGGGCTGCGCAGACATTGCCGGCGCTTCCTGCTGAAATTCGCCGGAAACTATCAGGGACACTGAATTGGCAGGGTAAAGTCAATATTACGATACCGTCGGGCAAGTCATCTGCCAATAATCGACCATCAACGGACAACGTGAAATATCGTGTGGCGGTGGATGCAGATTTGTCACATCTCAGCAGTAAATTACCCGCATTGGATACAGAATCGCTGCGGGAATGGAATAAAGCCAATATTCTTGCGGAAGGCGATATGAACCAGCTTCAGTTGAAAGGTTCAATGGGGAAACGATACACGTTCAATACGCAATGGATGTTGGAAAAAGAGCATGTCCGGTTACGGCGTGGCATATTTTATACCGATGGCGAAGGGATACCGGCTTTGCCGGAAAAATCGCTGTTCGCATTAAAATTACCTGCGATTGATGGTGAAAAATTATTGGCATTGGTTGAGTCAGTGAAGCGGAACTCATCAACAGAGAATGGTTTATTGTGGCCAAACGTATTTGAAATTTCATTACCTTCACTGGATTTTGGCGGGCAGCGCTGGAATCAGCTTGAATTCGGTATTGTTCAACAGGCTGATGGCATGAAAGTGAGTGCTGCGGGAGACGAGATTAACGGCAGTGTATTGATTCACAACAGTAAATCGATGCAGGCATCAATCAATTATCTTTATTACGATCCCAACTTTACGACCAGTTCGTCAGAAGATGACAATAAGTTAATGCCAAACGAGGCTTCGTCTCCTCATTATTCTCTGAATCGCTGGCCTGAATTGAATATCGAGTGTACAGAGTGCTGGATTGCTGGACTAAAACTCGGCAAAGTATCAGCATCTATCATGCCGGAAGGCGATTCCCTGATTCTGACCAAGGGACAAGTAGAGAATAGTGCCGGAAAACTGTCTTTGTCTGGCCGCTGGAATGAAAATAGCACGGGAAACGATACTCAGAACCATACCCAGAACCATACCCAGAACCATACCCGGAACCATACCCAGCTCAAAGGGCAATTATCCGGGAAAAAATTCGATGATATGGCGGCTTATCTGGGATTTGTTGTCCCGATCGTTGATGCGCCTTTTAAATTTGATTTCAATGTGAATTGGCGCGATGTGCCGTGGCAGCCTGACCTCAAGACGCTGAACGGGACGCTGGCGGCTAATATGAAAAAAGGTGCTATCGCCAAACTGGGCGGTGGCAGGGCAGGGCAACTATTAAGGCTGATTAGCTTTGATGCTTTGTTGCGTAAATTACAATTGGATTTCAGTGACACATTCAGTAATGATTTCAACTTTGATTCCATTAGTGGCGACGCAACGATAAAAAATGGCGTCATGTATACCGATAACTTTCTCATTGATGGATTGGCAGCAGACATCAATGCCACAGGTAAGACCGATTTGGTTAATCGTCAGATCAGTATGGAACTGGTGATTACGCCAGAAATTTCGACAACGGTGGGAGTGGCGACGGCCTTTGCTATCAATCCTGTGGTTGGTGCCGCAGTTTTTGCAGCAACAAAAGTGCTGGGGCCGTTATGGAACAAAATATCAGTGATTCGCTATCGGTTAACGGGTAGCCTCGAACAGCCTAAAATTGATGAAGTTTTACGTCAGCTTAAGGAGAAAAAAGGGCCATGAGAAACGTCAATGTTGCACTTTTACAATTATGCAGTGGTACAAACGTTAAACATAATTTAGCGCAGATAGAACAACAGATTAAGCAACTGCCAGAGACAGTAAAACTGGTTCTGACCCCGGAGAATGCGTTATTGTTCGCAGATGCTGATACCTACCGTGAACATGCAGAAACACAGGGGCATGGTCCGTTGCAACAGGCAGTGAGTGAAATTGCACAACGCTATGGCATCTGGCTGCTGATTGGTTCCATGCCGATGATCAGCAGGGAAAATTCAGACCGTATCACGAGTAGCAGCCTGTTGTTTGATGATCAGGGAGAAATCCGCGCCCGTTACGACAAAATCCACATGTTTGATGTCAATATCAGTGATGAACATGGTTCTTATAATGAATCCGCCATTTATCAGCGTGGGGAACACATTACTGTTGTTGATACACCTGTTGGTCGTTTAGGGATGACTATCTGTTATGATTTGCGTTTTCCTGGGTTATTTCAGGCATTGCGTGAACAGGGCGCGGAGCTTATCTCCGTTCCGGCGGCTTTCACACGTCTGACAGGTAAATCACATTGGGAACCTCTGCTGAGAGCCCGCGCCATCGAGAATCAATGCATTATTTTGGCACCTGCGCAGGTTGGCGTTCATGGCACCCGCAGGACATGGGGACATTCAATGGCGGTGAATGGCTGGGGGGAAGTTATCAAGAAAAACCCCCTGACTGTCAGCGCACTGCAACTCAATATCCGGCGGGAGAGTTTGACTCACATGCGTGATCAAATCAAAGTGGTGAAACACAATCGCTTCCGCCCACAACTGACTTCTTTGATAAAAAAGAATACAAACTAAGGTAAAAGAGTAATCACTATGAGTTTAACTTATGTCAGTGAACATTTGCTGGCTGCTAATAATCTGAATCAGCAAGACTTATTCTCCGTTCTGGGCCAATTGGCGGAGCGTCATCTGGACTATGCCGATCTCTATTTCCAATCTAGTTACCATGAAACATGGGTATTGGAAGACCGCATAATTAAAGATGGCTCCTATAATATCGATCAGGGCGTCGGTGTTCGTGCGGTTAGCGGCGAAAAAACAGGTTTTGCCTATGCAGATCAAATCACGTTGAATGCGCTACAGCAAAGTGCTCACGCCGCCCGCAGCATTGTACGGGAAATTGGCAATGGTACTGCGCATACGCTGGGTGCTGTGACACATAAGGCTCTCTATCCGGCGATCGATCCTTTGCAGAGCATGAGCCGGGAAGACAAAATTGCCTTGTTGCATCGGGTTGATCAAATCGCCCGTGCGGAAGATCGCCGGGTGCAGGAAGTTAACGCCAGTCTGACAGGCGTTTATGAGCAAGTGCTGGTGGCTGCAACCGATGGCACACTGGCCGCAGATATACGCCCGTTAGTACGTCTTTCAGTCAGTGTACTGGTGGAAGAAGACGGCAAGCGTGAGCGTGGTGGCAGTGGTGGTGGTGCTCGTTACGGCTACGAATACTTCCTGCAAACCGAAGACGGTCAGGTTCTGGCAGAACAATTTGCCCGTGAAGCCGTGCGCATGGCGCTGATCAACCTGTCGGCAGTTGCGGCACCGGCGGGAATGATGCCTGTGGTACTGGGTGCCGGCTGGCCGGGTGTTTTGCTGCATGAAGCCGTCGGACACGGATTGGAAGGTGATTTTAACCGTCGCGGTACTTCTGTCTTCTCTGGTCAGATTGGGCAGAAAGTCGCTTCTGAACTATGCACCGTGGTGGATGATGGCACAATTGAAGGACGCCGAGGCTCACTGGCCATTGATGATGAAGGTGTTCCGGGGCAATACAATGTGCTGATTGAGAATGGCATCCTGAAAGGATACATGCAGGACAAACTCAACGCTCGTTTGATGGGAGTGGCTCCGACGGGTAATGGCCGCCGTGAATCTTATGCACACTTGCCTATGCCACGCATGACGAATACCTATATGCTGGCGGGGAACTCTACACCGGAAGACATTATCGCCAGTGTGGAACGTGGCCTGTATGCCCCGAATTTCGGTGGCGGTCAGGTGGATATCACTTCCGGTAAGTTCGTTTTCTCAACATCAGAAGCCTATTTGATTGAAAAGGGTAAAATTACCAAACCAGTGAAAGGCGCAACCCTGATCGGCTCCGGCATCGAAGCTATGCAGCAGATTTCGATGGTTGGAAATGATTTGGCGCTCGACAAAGGTGTCGGAGTATGTGGTAAGGAAGGCCAAAGTGTACCCGTGGGTGTCGGTCAGCCAACCTTGAAGCTGGATAATTTGACCGTTGGCGGAACTGCCTGATTATTTATTAATCAACACAGGTATGCCCGATAGATTTCAGGTTGCGGCCAATCAAGCTGTAACCTGAAAGACGGCGGGTATAGCTGGAGGTCATCATGAAAAAGCGCATACTGACGGCTGCATTATTATTAATTCTGGCAATTGTGTATATCGTCTTTACCAAAGGCTCTATCCCGTTTGACACAGACACTGCATCACAAAACCCCGCTGTTTCAGGGCAATCTGGTCAGCAGATTGATGTTCTGACCGAACAGGATCGGGTTGCAGATTACCTTCGCCAACACCATAAATTGCCGGACTATTACATTACGAAGAAACAGGCCCATCGTCAGGGTTGGAATGCTCGCAAAGGTAACTTATGTGAAGTTTTGCCGGGTCGGGCAATTGGCGGTGATCGTTTCTCCAATCGTGAGAATAAATTGCCTACAGAGTCTGATCGTCACTGGTTCGAAGCGGATGTAAATTACCGATGCGGGCGCCGAGGAAGTGATCGATTACTCTATTCTGATGATGGCCTTATTTACCTGACGGTTGATCACTACAACAACTTCACCCGACTGGAGTAATGAGATGAAAAAGGTAGAATTCGATTTTAACCAAATTCCTGATTTAGCCATTTTCTATCGTGAATTCAAAGCGTGTTTCGATCTTGGAGAGGGTTTTGGTGACAACTTAGACGCGTTATGGGATGCAGTAACGGGAGATATTGAGTTGCCGGCTGAGATTAATTTTATCCACTTAACGCCGCAGAAACGAGCCCGCTTTTCAGCGTTAGTGCTGCTGTTTGAAGAAGCAGAAGAAGAGCTGGAAGGGGAATTGCGATTTAATGTGATAGGTTAAGCTTTTCCGTATCAGAACGGGGAACCGCCTTGTCTTTAATGCATAATTAAACACCCATCTGAATTATCATCTCGATTAAAAAGCGCAATTTTCTGATCAGATTATGAGACTCCCATCGCAGCAATCGCAAAATAACCTGTTAGCCTTAACTCAAATGAGAGCGCTCTCATTTTGGTTGAATGAGATCCAACATAAGTGAAATAACAATAAAGAGAATAAAATTATGAAAACCATTCTATTGTGTTGTGCGGCAGGAATGTCCACCAGCATGTTGGTGCAGCGTATGCAGTCGGAAGCCGGAAAACGTGAGTTGGATATAGATATCAGGGCCATTCCCGCTCTGGAATTGGAAGCCTGTATCCATGAAGCGGATGTGATTTTGATCGGGCCACAAATTCGTTATGAACTTGCCCGGTTTACTGCACTGGCTGAACCATTGGGTAAACCCATCAGCTTGATTGATATGTTGGACTACGGTGCGCTTCGGGGGGATAAGGTACTGGATCATGCCTTAAGCCTGCTGGAGTAACTATTTTGCCAGATGGAGTGGATTTATGAGTATTTATACTTCTCTGACACGCATCGTAGAAAGTCATATTGCCCCAATTGCCGGAAAAATTGGCAGCCAGCGGCATATTATTGCGATACGTGATGGTTTTATTTCAGCCATGCCCTTTCTGATTATTGGCAGTATTATGCTGATTGTGGCAAATCCGCCTTTTGATGCCCAAACCTCATCTTCCTTTGGTCAGGCGTGGCTGACGTTTGCCAAAACCCACTGGGCAACAATCACGATGCCTTTCTTTATGACAATGGGATTGATGAGTGTTTTTGTCTCCATCGGAACAGCCTATAGTCTGGCAAAGTCTTATGGGCTGGATGGGTTGACCTCTTCGTTATTATCCCTGATGGCATTTTTGCTGGCTGCGGCACCGCAGGTCGACAACAAAATGCCGCTCGATTTTCTGGGAGGAGCCGGAGTATTCACCGCATTGATCTGTGCGATTTGGTCGGTCGAGTTGATTCGGTTACTTAAGAAGTACAATATCGCCATTCGTATGCCCTCTCAGGTTCCACCTGCCATTGCCCGCTCTTTTGAGTTGCTGTATCCCGTTATTGGTATTTTGCTGACGGTTTATCCCATCAGCCTGTTACTGCAAAGTGAATTTGATCTGTTGCTTCCCGCCGCCGTAATGCAGATATTCCAACCATTGATTGCTGTCGGGGATACGCTGCCTGCCATTATGTTACTGGTGTTGATCGCTAATTTACTGTGGTTTGCCGGAATTCACGGTGACAATATTGTCACCGGGCTGCTTAATCCCATTTTTATGGCCAATATCGCCGCCAATGCCGCTTTGATGACGCAGGGAATGGCAACCACTCAAATCCTGACTGCGCCTTATTGGTCTTTTTATGTCTGTATCGGCGGTTCTGGCTCGACGTTGGTATTGGCGTTTCTCTATCTGCGCAGCCGCTCAATTCATTTGAAAACCATTGGAAAACTGAGCGTTGTGCCCGCCATGTTCAATATCAATGAACCGTTGCTGTTTGGCTCTCCGGTCGTCATGAATCCGACTCTATTAATCCCGTTGCTGATTGTGCCGCTGGTCAATGCGGTACTGGCTTATGGTGCATTGCATCTGGATTTGGTGCAGAAGATGGTTGCCATTGCGCCGTGGACTGCGCCAGCGCCGATAGGTGCATTGATTTCTGCCGCTTGGGACTATCGTGCGTTCGTGCTGGTCGGATTGTTGATGGTGATTGATTTGCTGATTTGGTATCCCTTCTTCAAGGCGTATGAAAAACAGCTTTTAGCGGAAGAGCAGCAGGCAAAAGGTTTGGCTGAATCTGCGGCTCAATCGTAACGATGCCTATAACAGCTCATGACATAAGGGGATGAAAAGTGCCTATTGATTCGGGAAAACAAGATTTGAAACAGCAGGATTTTGAACAACAAATCATTGCGTTATTGGTGCATTCTGGCAGCGCGCGCAGCAACGCATTAATGGCATTACAACAGGCAAAAGAGGGTAATTTTCAGCAAGCCGAAGTATTGATGGAAGAGTCCCGGCAGGAAACTCGTGCAGCCCATGTTATCCAGACGAAGCTGATTGGATTGGATGAAGGGTGCGGCAAATTATCCATCAATCTAATCACGGTTCATGCTCAGGATCATTTGATGAATGCAATGGTGATTCAGGATCTTGCCAATAACATCATCGATCTTTATCAGCGTCTGCCGCCAATTGAGCGTCAGAAAGTATAGATTATAAGAAGAGGCAGAGATGAAACCGATCAAAATAGCCGTTATTGGCGGTGGCAGTAGTTATACGCCTGAATTGGTAGAAGGTATTATTCAGCGTAAGCATATGATCCCACTTTCTGAGCTGGCGTTGGTGGATGTGGAAGCCGGGCGGGAAAAGGTGGAGATCATTGCCGGATTGACGCGTCGTATGCTCGATCATTACGGATTGCAGGGTATTGCTGTCAGTGTGCATTATTCGCTGGATGAGGCGATCAATGGCGCTGATTTTGTCCTGACTCAGTTGCGTGTCGGGCAACTTCCGGCCCGTGCCGCTGATGAGCGTCTGGGATTGAAATATGGCCTGCTCGGGCAAGAGACGACGGGTGTGGGGGGATTTGCCAAGGCATTGCGCACAATACCTGTCTTGCTGGAAATTGCCCGTAAAGTTGAACGCTTGGCACCGGACGCTTGGATCATCAATTTCACGAATCCTGCGGGAGTTGTGACAGAAGCAGTAGCCCGCTACAGCAGGGCCAAGATCATCGGACTATGTAATGTGCCTGTTTCCATGCATCACATGATAGCCAATATGTTGCAGCAACCTTATCAGGATGTGACGTTGCGCTTTGCGGGTCTTAACCATATGGTCTGGGCGCATCAGGTATTGGTAAAGGGTAAGGATGAAACGGCGCGTGTGATGGAATTGCTGTGCAATGGCGCAGAGCTGACGATGAACAACATCAAGGAAGAACCTTGGCCGCCGGAATTTTTGCGGGCATTGGGGGCGATCCCTTGTCCTTATCATCGTTACTTCTACCAGACTGGCAAAATGGTGCAGGAAGAGAAAGAGAGTGCGGCCAGCAAGGGCACAAGGGCAGAACAAGTGATGCAAGTGGAGCGGGAATTATTCCGGCTGTATGCTGATCCAGCGCTGGATCACAAGCCGGATCAACTACGTTTTCGCGGGGGATCGTTCTATTCTGAAGTTGCATTGGAATTAATTTCCGCGATCCACAATAATCTTGGGACACAGTTAGTTGTGAATACGATGAATCGCGGAGCCATTCATGGCTTGCCGGATGATGCAGTGATTGAAACCAACTGTATTGTTGATGCTCAAGGCGCACACCCTCTGGCATTTGGTCACTTACCGGACAGTATGTTGGCTTTGACACAGCAAGTAAAAACGTTTGAGCGTTTGACGATTGAAGCTGCGGTTCATGGTGATAGGAAAGCTGCCTTGCTGGCGTTGGTAACGCACCCCTTAATTGCTGATGCTGCACTGGATTCAGCGTTATTGAATGAGGTATTGGATATCAATCGAATGTATTTGCCACAGTTTCAGTAAACAGGAATCGGTTGATTGGAATGACAAGGAAAAAGCATGGTAACACTGGAAGATGTGGCGGCTTACTCTGGCGTTTCCCGCGCCACGGTATCACGGGTTGTCAACGGAGATAAAAATGTCAGGGCGGCAACCCGCGCGAAAGTAGAGAGTGCCATTGTGGAATTGGGATACAGCCCCAATTTGGCGGCACGTGAGCTGGCATCCAGTCAGAGCCATACGCTGGGATTGGTGACGACGTCTTACCGTGGTGGTTTTTTCGGTGCTTTGATGGATAGCATCCAGACAGAAGCAGAATTGCATGGCAGGCAGCTTCTGGTCACACAGGGAAAAAACAGCGCAGAGAATGAATGGCAGGCCATTTCTCATCTGCACAGCCTGCGCTGTAATGGCATAATCCTGCATGTTCGTGCCATCTGCGATGAGAAATTGAGACAACTTGCAAATGGCGGACGTTCTTTCGTGCTGTTGGATCGGTTGGTCACAGGATTGGAGCAACGTTGTGTTGTCTTTGATCACCATCGTGCGGGTTACCTTGCTACCCAGACATTGATTGAGCATGGACATACCCGGATAGCCTGCGTCAGCGGCCCTTTAACCCGTCATCCAAGCCAACAGCGCCGTCAGGGATTCTGGGATGCCATGCAGGATGCGGGATTACAACCCATAGCCTGTCTGGAGGGTGAGTATGATCTGCAAAGTGGTTACCGGCAAACCCGGACTATTTTGGCAGCATCTCAGCCTGATGCCCTGTTTTTCTGTAGTGAAGAAATGGCACTCGGCGGACTGCTGGCGATAACTGAGCAGGGTCTGAGTATTCCGGAAGATATCTCTATTATCTGTTATGACAGCGGCGAACGGGCGGCATTTATTCATCCGGCGCTGACCAGTGTTCATTTTCCCATCACTGACATGGCGCGTTTCGCGACGCGCTTACTGCTCGAACCAGACACACAGCACCCTGCATTTACACCCCGGATTATTTATCGGGATTCGCTCAGGCGTGTGTAAATCATCACAGTTTCGCACCCTATAGGTTAATGAGATGAGCGTGTGTTGGCATTTTTAGCTAAAAAGCGTGTTGTTATGGTATATAGATATGTTAAAACCGCGAATTATCTATCTATTTTATCTATCCGTTTGTTTCGATAATTGATTACACTACAGTGAAAATGAAGAAAAAAAGACCAGCTTTACAAGATGTTGCGAACCTCGTTGGGGTCACTAAAATGACGGTCAGCCGATTTTTACGTAATCCGGATCAGGTTTCTGAAGCTCTGGGAAAACGGATCGCTGAAGCTGTGGATCAACTGGGTTACATTCCCAATCGTGTACCGGATATTCTTTCTAATTCTACCAGTCGTGCAATAGGCGTTTTGCTTCCTTCACTGACCAATCAGGTTTTTGCGGAAGTTATTCGCGGGATCGAACATATTACTGATCGCAATGGATATCAGACCATGCTGGCGCATTATGGTTACTCTGCCCAGAAAGAAGAAGAGCGTTTGCTTTCTCTGCTTTCTTACAATATTGATGGCCTGATTCTGGCGGAGCGTGCACATACCCCCAAGACATTGAAGGTGTTGCAGACAGCGGGTATTCCCGTCGTTGAGCTGATGGACAGTGTATCGCCCTGCATTGATATCGCGGTGGGGATTGATAACTTTGAGGCTGCGCGCCAGATGACGATGGCGATGATTGAGCGCGGTTGTCAGAACGTGGTCTACTTTGGTGCCCGACAAGATGAACGGACGCTGATCCGTTTGCAAGGGTTTGAAATGGCGATGCGCAGTTCCGGCCTTCAACCAAGAAAAATGATGACACCGGTCAGTTCATCCTATTCTTTGGGCGCACAGCTTTTACAGGAAACCTGCCAGAAATATCCTGAAACTGATGGCCTGTTTTGCACGAATGACGATATTGCAATCGGTGCGATTTTTGAGTGTCAGCGTCAGGGCATCAAAGTACCGGAAGATATTGCTGTAGCTGGCTTCCATGGTCATGATATTGGTCAGGTAATGACGCCAAAACTTGCCAGTGTGCTGACTCCCCGTGACCTGATGGGGCGTAAATCTGCAGAAGCTTTGCTCGCCCGTTTAAAGGGTGAAAAGCTGACACAAACTCTCATTGATGTTGGATTTACTCTTTCATTGGGTGAAAGCGTTTAAGGGGCAGACGTGTTTAGGGGATGAAAGTGTTTAAATTTTGTAGATCAAAATGATGCTTTCCCATCTTCAATTGCGATAAACCTCACATTTTCCTTTTTTAGCGATCCTGATTGATTGCTCATTATCCTGCGCTACTGCTAATGTTACTGGTAATAAGTTACCGGTAACATTTTTGTTGGCTATATTTTGTTGGGCGTTGTTTGATACGACGCCATCGCAAAATCTTGCAGTGAAGCCACAAATATAGCCGGGCAGTAAGATTTATATAAAGGAGTTTTATATGAGCGATACCCAGCAGCTAAACCATGTTTTTGTATTGATGGGGGTATCCGGCAGCGGTAAATCTGCGGTTGCCAGTGGTATTGCCCGTGAACTGGGCGCTGCATTTCTTGATGGGGACTTTCTTCATCCCCGCGCCAATATTACGAAAATGGCACAAGGACAGGCCCTGAATGATGACGACCGCCAACCGTGGCTGAAAGCACTTAATGATGCCATTTTTGCTATGCAGCGTACCAATCATGTCTCTCTGCTCGTATGCTCCGCCTTGAAAAAAAATTATCGGGACATATTGCGTGAAGGTAATAAAAATCTCTCTTTTCTCTATATGAAAGGGGATTTTGATTTAATCGAAAGCCGCCTGAAAGCGCGCAAAGGACACTTCTTTAAACCACAGATGCTGATTTCACAATTTGAGACATTGGAAGAACCAGGCTGTGATGAAAAAGATGTTCATCACATTGATATCAAACCAGCTCTTGATGAAGTCATCAAAAACACCATTCGATCTGTTGATCTCACAATTAAAACGACTGATCACACAATAAAAACCACTGACTGCATTAACGAGGGACATCAATGAGTACCTTAACTCTGGTTCTGACCGCCGTTGGCTCTGTTCTTCTGTTATTGTTTCTGGTGATGAAAGCCAGAATGCATGCTTTTATTGCCCTGATGCTGGTTTCAATGGGGGCGGGGATTTTTTCTGGTATGCCGTTGGAAGAAATCACCCAAACCATGCAAAACGGTATGGCGGGTACATTGGGCTTCCTCGCCGTGGTTGTGGCGCTGGGGGCGATGTTTGGCAAGATCCTGCATGAAACAGGGGCCCTTGACCAGATTGCCGTGAAATTGCTGAGCAATTTTGGTGAAAAACGGGCGAATTATGCACTGGGGATCGCTGGGCTGATTTGTGCATTGCCTCTGTTTTTTGATGTGGCAGTCGTGCTGTTGATTGGCGTGGCATTTGCTGTTGCCCGTCGTACAAACGGCAATGTCGTGAAATTGACGATCCCACTGTTTGCGGGTGTTGCGGCCGCCGCCGCATTTTTGGTTCCGGGGCCGACACCGATGCTGCTGGCATCCCAGATGGGAGCGGACTTTGGATGGATGATCCTGATTGGCCTGAGCGCGGCAATCCCGGGCATGTTATTGGCTGGCCCGATATACGGTAACTTTATCAGCAAATATGTGACACTGGATTTACCAAAAGATCTGAGCACACCAAGCATTGGTAAAAGCCAGATGCCTTCCTTTGGTTTCAGTCTGGCGCTGGTGCTGTTCCCGCTGATATTGGTGGGCCTGAAAACCATTGGCGCCCGTTTTGTTGATCCGCAATCAACGCTATACCATTGGCTGGAGTTTATCGGCCATCCTTTCACTGCGATTTTGATCGCATGTTTGGTGGCTATTTATGGGCTGGCTATTCGTCGGGGCATGAGCAGGGAGAAAGTGATGGATGTCTGCTCGGCAGCCATCCAACCGGCAGGGATTATCTTGCTGGTGACAGGAGCGGGTGGAGTCTTCAAACAAATTCTGGTTGATTCCGGTGTCGGGCCTGCATTAGGTAATGCGTTGGTTGGTGCTGGTCTGCCAATCGCTCTGGCATGTTTTATTCTGGCGGGAGCGGTGCGTGTCATTCAAGGTTCGGCAACGGTGGCATGTTTGACCACGGTGGGATTAGTCCTGCCTGTCATCGGTGAACTGGGTTATTCCGGTGCGCAAATGGCGGCGCTATCCGTATGTATTGCTGGCGGCTCTTTAGTTCTGAGCCATGTGAACGATTCCGGTTTCTGGCTGTTTGGTAAATTTACCGGCGCGACAGAAGCACAGACCCTGAAAACATGGACGATGATGGAAACCATTCTCGGAACAACTGGGGCGATTGTCGGCATGATTTATTTTGCAATGCTGTAATGCATTAACGTTTTTTTAAAGCGTACTCTGCACTAAGTAAAATAAAAAAGTAAAATAAAAAAGTAAAATAAAAAAAGAAGCATGTATACCCGTCGTCTTTCAAGTTGCTGCTTTGTTGGCTACGCTCACCGCATCTTGAAATTCATGGGGTATAGAGCATCCCTCAACATGCTTCTTTTTACGTTTGACTACCGCTCAACCAAGCCAATAAACTGTTTATAAAGTGCTTCAGCGCTACGTTCGTAGCCAGTAGCGGAAAGGTGGACATAATCAGGACGAGCGAGGTTTTGCTGTTCCCATCCCCTGACTGAACATGGCCCGCCCATATATTCCCGCCAATCCCAGAATAAAGTGTGCTGTTTTTCGGCGACGGCTTGCTGGATCTGAATCACGTCATTAAGCTGGCCGGGTTGTTGCTCCCCACAGCTTGTTGCGGTTTTATTTTTCAGTAAGTCACCCGGCCCAATCAGCAGGATAACGGCTTGAGGAATTGTCTTGCGAATGCTTTGCACTTTGGACGTCAGCTCTTCCTGATACGTTGCCAGATTCAGTGAATCGTTAAAGGCTTCATTGGTGCCGTAAGCCAGGATCACCACATCCGGCTTCAATTGAGCCAGTGTATCAATCCACTGCGGTTGCCATTTATCCAGCATATTAATGGTCGCGCCATTCATCCCCAGCGCGGATAACATGATGCCGGGATTCTGGCGTTTTATCAGCCAGCCGCCTATTTTCAATCGTGTATCCTGTGGGTAGAGATTCATCGGGAAACGGACGCTCTGCTCCGGTGAGAAACGCCACTCACTTTGTGTCGCAGGTAAATTCATTGTGGCAAACGACGTTTTGATTTCGGTGGGTTCATGGGATTGATAGAGCGCACGCAGCCAGTACTTGTCACGGACAGAAGAAGCATCGATTTTTATCATGCTGTTGGCATTTTCCGGAACGGCAATAAATCCACCCAGCGGGTAATCTGCCCGATTATCCTTCCGGCTGCTTGAAAGCCACCAACCTGTTTTATCTTCGGTGAATTTCACAATGGCATTACGCTGACCAGGAATGCTCATCGGGGGAATAAAACCCGGGCCGGCATCGCCATAACGACTCTGCAATAAGCTACGCCATTTTCCGGTAAAAAAATCGGCTGCGGTGTGTGAATCACCCAGTTGCACAAAATGAAGCTGACGAGTATCGCTGTGACGCAATTTATCTGCCAATAGCGTTAAATTGGGATCACCAAAGTCCGTCAATTGTTGCAGACGATGTGTTTGCGTTCCCGGAAGTTCTGCTGAAGGCCCGGACTTTTCCCCTTTGCATGATAATAGGCTCATAGCAAGCACGATAACCAGACCTGCACCCATGATCCGATAAAATTGACGGAACATTCTAAATGGTTGCATCTTCTTTAGCGGGCTCCTGAATAAATGTAATTAATGAAAATAGATAATCCGCAATGGTTTTTTGCCCATTCAGACTGAAATGAATACCGTCACCACTTCGGAGTTTTATTGTACTACTGCCATCACCAATATAGTCTGAATAATTCTCTGATTGATATTTGAACATATCATTAACGGCAACATAGATCTCACCCATTTTTTCTACTTCGGTTTGATACAACTTATTGAGATAAACCATGTTGTCGGAGAGTTTTTTCTGACGCATATTAGGTGGGCCAACCCAAATAATATCCACTTGATGCTGGCGCGCATCATTTAAAATAGTTTCAATTCGTTGGCGATAAAGACTTTCCCAATCTTCACTGGCGAATTTCAAGTAAGTGCCCCCGCGTTTTACTGGCATATCCCACGGATCATTCGGGCCTAAAAATATCACAACTAATTTAATCTCCGGATTGTCTCTTAACGCATTGCTGATGGTTTTTGGCCAATCAAAGAATCCGGGATAAGACAACCCTGTACTTTGCTTACTTAAATTAATACTGGAAATACCATATTCCTGATAAAGCTGACGTTTCAAATGCGGAGCAACTCCCTGCATCATCGAATCGCCGGCAAATAACACCTTATCTTTTGTACCCAGACTGACATGAATTTTTTGAATCACTTCAATAGCGGAAGTTTGTATTGAGCCATTTTGGATTGACGGGGACTGAACAAGCTTAATATTTCTTTGCAGAAGCTCAGGAAATGTGAAAGCACGGTTTTCTATTGGATAGACATAACCTTCAAGAAAGTGCAGGCCGACTTGAAATTCAAGGGGAAACACAACTCGATTCCCCTCAATATGACTGGACTGTGATGGATTATCCTGATATTTGCCCCTTGCATATACCATAAATATCTCGCTGGCAGCTATTGTGCCTTGCTGAATATTATTACCTAAATCCCACAATGGTTCTCCTTTCAGGAATGTCCAAGGGCTATTGCGGTGATATTTCTGTTGCCAGAAATTATCCAACGAACTTTGATTCAGCCAGATAAGCATTAAACTGGTCAAAGTAACAGCACAAATAATTTGCCCGACTTTTTTAAGATTAGATATAAATTCAGAAGTTGGCATAGATAAATCCCGGCATTCCAGAAGGTGACAACATAAATATCAAAGTAAGGATCAGGGCTAGTGGAATAGGATAATAGACCCAGGAAATCAGATTATAGTTTTTTTCCATTTTATGTCTGAGATTCACCAGCCACGGATAGAGGATAAAGAATGCCCAAAAAGCGATTAATAATGAGAAGCTGGATAACATAGCCGTGAAGACATCGCCTGAAAACAGTTGATTTAATACAGTCAGGGCGTCATCAAAGGTTGGGCTACGGAAAAAGACCCATGCAAAGCAAACGAAATGAAATGTCATCACACGGGATAAAAATAATGAAATAGCATTTTTATCCTTAGTTTCATTGTGTTTTTTTGTAGCAGGAAACAGCGCATTTTTAATATTTTGTAGAATTAAACCTAAGCCATGAAGCGCTCCCCAGAGAAGAAAGCTGAGGCCGGCACCGTGCCACAGACCGGATATTACCATGGCAGTGAATAAGTTCAGGTTTTTGCGAAAAGTCCCTTTTTTATTACCACCCAGTGGAATATAGACATAATCACGGATAAATGTTGACAGGCTGATATGCCAACGCTGCCAAAATACCTGCAAGTTTTCGGCAAGATAAGGCGCATCAAAATTTCTTGGTACTTTGAAACCCAATAGCAGAGCAATACCAGTGACAAGGTCGGTATAGCCGGAAAAATTAAAGTAGATATTCCAGGCGTAAGCATAAATCGCTACGAGGACTTGTCCGGCATGATGGCTGGTCGGATCTTCAAAAACAGGATTAACAAAATATTCAGACAGCGTTGAACTGAGTAAAAAGAGTTTTGCGATGGCGAGTGCGATCAATAACAGCGCTTTTAATGGCTCCAGTATAATTCTGGATGAAACCTGAATCTGTGGCAGGAAATCTTTGGCTCGATTGATCGGTCCGGCGACAATGCTGGGGAAAAAACAAAGATACAAAATAACATCGTGTAGTGGAGCGGGTGATATTTCTTTTTTACACACGGAGACTACATAGCTGACCGAATGGAACGCATAGAATGACAAGCCTAACGGCATCAGTAATTCAAGAACAGGCAGCTCCACGGTGAATCCGACATTAGCTAACGACTGCTGAATTGCCTCTTGGAAGAAAGAATAATATTTGAAGGCAGTAAAACAACCTAGAATCCCACATGTCAGGAGAGTAAAGATTATCTTGTTGGATAAATAACGGCTGGAAATATTCGCCAAAAAGTAAATAAACAGGGTATAGGAGAATAAAATGTAGGCGAATTTCGCTGAAAAAGAGAAGATAAATAAATAACTAACAAATACTAATAAGCCATTCTGTAGCTTGGGGGCTTTTTGCAAAAGCCAGTAGATAAGAAGCAGAATAACAAACGATCCAAGAAACTCAAAAGAAAAGAAATTCATATTAGGCTCTGACTAACCATTTATTGTTGGGAGAAGGAATGTAATTCTGGCGTACATTATAGTATGGAGTTTACCTATATTTACAATAGATAATATAAGGGAGGGTAATAAAAATAATCCACCTTGTAATTAATACAAAGTGGATTATAAGGGGAGTATCACACAGGTGATTTATTGTCTGGCCAGTTCCTGTACCTGTGAAATTAGCTCTTTATTGCCATTAAATACGCGATGTAAATAGCGGTTATAATTAGCACCCAGTTCGGAATAACCATTGAGGTTATCGATCAGTTTGCTGGTATTCAGAGGCTTTTGTGTTGTCCTCTGTGTTGCCCGTGAAGAGCGTAGTGACTCATAGGCACGGTGCGTATTCAGATTTTTTATGTAGGCAATAACAGAATCATCAATAGTATGGTAAACAGAATAACCTTTGATTTTTCCTTTGGTTTTGCCGCATGAGGCACAACGCATACCAAACAGGTTATTGTTTTTCTGGGCCAGTTCTGACGTGCCCCAGCCGGATTCTGCTACTGCCTGAGTGACAACAAAGTGCGTCGGTATAATATCAACCCGACTTAGTAATTTATTCCAATTGACCTGTTTTGGTGAGTTGCAGGTCATTTTGTAATCCATGCAGATCTTTTTCAGTCGATTGATATCCTGTACAGACCATTGATGAATTTTCTGGTGTGACAGGAGCCATTTGCGGTCTTGCATAATCTTTTGATTATGGCGATCAATTACAGGGACAACAATATTTAAAAACGCTTTCTTTCGAGGTGTACCTGAAGGGTATTTTCGCAAGTCAGGCAAATCGATCTGAATGCCATTGTGAGAATACTCTTTCATTTTGGAGGTACTGGTCGAGGCATAGCTCAGACCGGTAAAGATTAATGAGATAAAGAAAGCGAAGACCGCAGTTGTCCTCATCATTCGAGAGGGCATTTGCTTCTCCTCGTTTTATTACTCTGGATAAAAAACAAACGAATATTAGCAGAGCAAACAATATATGGCTACTGCTATTCGTCATTCATAAGATTCGTTTCTGTAACGAATGTTAGCACCCTACTGACAAATATCTATATTTTTTATGTTTAATCGTAAATTAGTGTAATTATTATTATGTTTTTATCGGTTCACCGTGTTGTTTTAATCATTTTTTGTCTGGTTTTTGGTTTTTTTCTGTTTTTTTGTTTTTGAGATTATTAACTTAATATGTTGATTATTTTGTTTTTTACTTTGATCTCTATTACCTTTTAGATAGGGCCATCAATTGATGGCATCTTTGTAATTATCAAGTTGTTTATTATCTAAATATAATTATTGGTTTTTCTTGTTTATTAATGTTTGATTAGCTGGAGTAGTAATACAATGTATTACTATTAGTTATGTTTTATTTTTTATCATCCAGATTAGAAAGACTGTCAACGAATGATAAATACTGTTGAGCAAAACCTAATACACTCTGATTTTTTTGATTAAAAACGGAATAAGTAGACTGAATTTTTCAAATGCTTGTTAATCGATAAATAAAAGCATTAATTATCTGGCACTTAGTAAAATACATTACAGCGAGCATCAGTCTGAGGGATTTCATTATGGAAAGTAATCGGAATGGAAAGCAATCTAAATCATCAGATATTTTTTGTTTCTAATAGAGAAAAATGGAGTATATAAAAATACTATTTAATTCTGTTAAATAAATATGGCTACTATCAGAAAATAATTAGGGAGCTAATGCCCCCTAATTATAATGATAAAATCAACTAAACTTTACAGCCATTTAGCAACACCACCGTGGCGAGAGCAAGCACCCTTATGAGATTTACTCTTGCTATAAGACCCGTCTTTACAAAGAGCCGTATTAGCCCCTTTTTTTACCGATTTATTTTTATTTTTCTTCTTTGATGCTTTTTGACTTTTTGCTTTTTTGGTTACTTTCTTCTCTAGAGAGTTAACTTTGTTTTTTGCTACCTTAACGTTATGTTCTACTGCCGTTACTGTTTTTGGAGCCGTTTCGGCTGAGGTTGATACCGCAGGCGCTGCAAGTGCTGCACTTGAAAACAACACCAGTAATGCTGCAACTGATAACTTCAAGCTTTTCATCATATATGTCCTCTGGTTAGAGTACTTAAACCCGAAATCTACTCTTGCAGTTTGGAGTATAGTATTGAATGATATGATTACAAATTTAACTCATGGTGTGTTTATATTTCAAAAGTTGTCTTATTTTGGTTTTTTATATGTAAAGATGGTGGGTATATAAGGAAAATCAGATACTTTCCAGACTGAGTAATGAATAGGTGAGGCAAGGTGGTAAGCGCAGATGGAAAGTAGGAGTATAGACTTGATTCTTGCCAGTGCCTTGTATTACTGCTTACGTTATTTTCCGGAGGAAACCTGTCTACTGTAACATTTGGATTTAATAATTTATAAAGTTATTTTATTTATGATGATAATTTAAATTATTAAAAAATAAGCGATGTCAATTAAATCTTTGTTATACCGTAAAGAATTATTGATTATATTTATATGGAGAAGAATGCGATGTTCAGGTCAAAATCTTTTACTAATCAGCCATTATCATTTAATTCGTTATCCCGTTCTAAATCTACTTCGGATATTAGAAAAACTGTTTTTAATGTCAATGCATTGATCACAGTAGAAAAAGTTAGTGCATCAGAAGCAGTCAAAAAAATTGATAGGATTTTAATGAAAAGCATGACGGAGGAATGGGGTTTTTGTGATTTTAATGACCGACTTGATGTTCAACTTGATTCTAACCAGATAATATGGAGAGAAAGATATATGAATGCGCGTCATATTTTTTCTGATATAAAGGAGCATGCCGAAGATTATATGGGAAGAGCTAAAGAAAACAATGATAGATTATTTTTTATTGTTTATTTTGGTGGTGTTCCTATAGGGGGATTACAATTGAGCCTTAAAAACTTATCTGACTCTAATTTAGTTGACCCTAAGTTACCTGAAGTGGAGTTTATAGCAACTCATTGTGGTGTTAGAAATTGTGGCATTATTCTAATGGAACAAGCAGTAAACGAATCACAACTGGCAGGGAAGGATGGAAAACTAATGCTTCATCCATTACCAGAAAGCGTTCCGGCATACTTGAAAATGGGTTTTACTAAACATGATAGAGGGTATTTTTATCTTGAACCGAGTCAAAGTAATTTATGGCATTTTATAAATGGTTTTTATAAATATAAATACTGTTAAGTTAATATACTGGTCTTGGTATTAATATATTGATGGCTTTTCGTCATGGCGGAAAGCCGGGACGGGTTGATCGCATCAAAGATTTGTTGCCCATGAAACGAGGCGGACAACCGGAAGAAGTTGCTCAGGCCATCGCATGGTTATTATCTGATGAATCATCGTATGTGACGGGCAATTTCATTGATTTGGCTGGCGGAAAATAGATTTATCTCCATGGATTTAAGATTTGAATTGCCATAGCGAATTAAGGTGGGCTGTGCCGGAAGTCTTTACGTGCTATGTTTAATGCTTTGTGTTTAGTAATTTTTGTTTAGTACGTTATATATACGCTCTGGTTTCTGCGCACAGTCCGTGTTCAAACGGCCTGCAATAATAAACGCCTGTTGAGATAAGCTCTAAGCCAGCATTTCCATCAATTTGGGTTTAAGAATAATCTTGCCTGGTTCAATTTCGATGTTAATAGGTTGTTCTATTAGCTTACTGAGCGTTAACCAATCACCAGCAATATAAAGTTCACCATTTTCACGGATGCTGTCGATCCCTTCATAAGGGTTATCTTCCACTTCATTGATCAAACTAACTAAATCCACATTGGGTTCAACAAGAGAAATAATGACCCCATTGGAAAATTGTGAGATATGAAATAACTCATTTGCTGCAAACCCAGCATTGCTGAGTGTACTGCCATTAAGTCTAAGTTCTGGTATATCAATGTCAGTATGGCGGAATGAAACATGAAGACTCATTTGTACGTTCCTTGTGTTATTGGGATATGCCGCGATACTTTATCAGCACTTCGCCCGCACTGCACCGCGAATTCACATGTGTTTTTCATTTGTATCGCATTAATTGGTTAACTCGATATCTACCCTAGCGTTTAATTGTCTGGTATGCCATCGACAATGTTACTCTTTGCGAAGTGATTCGCAAAAAATCACTGGATATTTATCCATTCTTAATGGTCTTGTTAAAATACAACTGTACAATCATTCTGCAAATATCCATATTAACTTAAATATAAAAGCATAACTTAAAGTTGAATGGAATTATATTTCTTTTAACGCAATGTATTATATGTGAATTTTATTTATATTGTTTTGTAGTGTGATTAAATTTATTTGTTACAGTTTAATTTTTGTTATTTATGAAATGTGTTTTTTCATGGATGATTGTTTCCCTTGGTATTTTTTTGATGGGTAAATATTTTTATGTGTTATGTACCTTTAATCGTGGATCCACATAGCCAGTAAAATTTTACTGCTGTATAAGTTCGCCTTATATGCATTAATAGGATGTGGGATCAGTGTGTGAATTTTTGGCTGATGTTATGAAAATATTTTTTCAAATAAAATATAATATTGGCTATAGGATATTACCACCTTTTCCTATCTAATCTCCTTTTTTATTTCTCAGGAAGTTATTTTTAGCGTTGCATTCAGGTGTGACAGCGTATTTCCTTTTCTTCTGAAAAAATGCCAGAGATATTTATTGCTGTGTGATGTGGTTATTATTGCATTATTATTATTATTGTTGTTTTTTGAATGGAAAATTAAAATGAAGCGTATACCAGAACCTTTTCGCATTAAAATGGTAGAAAATATTCGTATGACAAACCGTATTGAGCGTGAAGCCGCATTGGAAGTTGCGGGATATAACCCATTTCTGCTGCCCTCGGATATGGTTTATATTGATCTATTGACTGATTCTGGCACAGGAGCAATGAGCAATCATCAATGGGCGGGCATGATGATGGGAGATGAGGCTTATGCGGGATCAAGAAACTATTATCATTTAGTGGATAAAGTCCGAGAACTGATTGGTTACGAATATACGATTCCTACTCATCAGGGACGTGGCGCAGAGCAGATTTTATTTCCTACTCTGATTGCCCGTAAAAAATCAAAAGGCGGTGCCAAGTCTCCTGTATTCATTTCTAATTTTCATTTTGATACAACAATGGCACATGTGGAATTAAATGGTGCCAAAGCGGTCAATGTCGTCACAAATAAAGCCTTCGATACCTGCAATTATTACGATTGGAAAGGTAACTTTGATATTGAGGCACTCAAGCAGGTTATCAAAGAAAATGGTGCGGATAATATTGTCGCTATTATAACAACCGTCACGTGCAATAGTACGGGAGGACAACCTGTTTCTCTCGCTAATATGAAGGCGGTATATGAAATAGCAAAGCAACATGATATTCCGGTTGTGATTGATTCAGCCCGCTTTTGTGAAAATGCCTGGTTTATTAAGCAAAGGGAAAAAGGTTACGAAAATAAATCCATCAAAGAGATCGTCAAAGAAATGTATCAATATGGTGATATGTTGACGATGTCAGCGAAGAAAGATCCGATGGTGAATATCGGAGGATTGTGTTGTTTTCGTGATGATGAAGAATTGTTTAATGAAGTGCGTATTCGTTGTATTCCAATGGAAGGGTTTGTGACTTATGGTGGGCTAGCCGGGCGTGATATGGAAGCATTGGCAATAGGTCTGGAAGAGGGAATGGATGAGGATTTTCTATCCTATCGTATTAATCAGGTGACTTATTTGGGTGAACAGCTAAAAAAAGCGGGAATTCCTATTCAATACCCGGTCGGAGGCCATGCTGTCTTTGTGGATGCAAAATTGCTTTTACCGCATATTCCCAGCGACCAATTCCCCGCTCACGCATTGAACAACGAATTATATCTGGAAGCGGGTATCAGAAGTGTGGAAATTGGTTCTTTATTATTAGGGCGTGATCCAGAAACAGGTGAACAGAAAGAATCACCGATGGAACTGATGAGATTGGCGATCCCCCGTCGTGTCTATACCAATGATCATATGGATTATGTTGTTGATGCTTTTATTGCGTTAAAACAGCGTGCGGCTGATATCAGAGGATTAACGTTTACTTATGAACCACCGATTTTGCGCCATTTCACGGCCAGACTAAAACCGATGGCAGAAGTGTGATATCAAAGAAAACATAATCTGACTAAATTCTTACTACAGCTCTTACTACAGCTTTGTTGTCTGTACTCACTCACCCCGGCCACCGTTTTTATAAACATACGGTGGCCGGGGACTCGTTCTCTTGCCGTCGCGCGGTAATTCGAAATCCATTGGATATAACCTGTCTCATCAGCACATCATTATAATATTTTGCATGCTTATTTAATTGAGAGATTTTGTAATGATTTTATAAGGGGTAATAAGAAAGATAACTTTAATACATAAATAGCTCTGATCTTATAGATATATTGTATTTATTTTCAATGGGAAAATAAGATGATTTTTAGTTTATATAAAAATAAGTTCATGGTTTACTATGTGTTTCCTATGACCATGTTAAGAGTTATGTTTTATGGAGCTATTTTGAATGGATTTTATTTTTTAAATCAATAATTCACTTCGATATTTTTATCTCCATGAATAACTTTAATTATAAGATAACCAACTACCACAGAGAGTAATACATTATGCTAAAACGTAAATATTTAACTCATTCTGAAATTGAGCAGCTATTGGCTGAATTGGAAAAAGGTGCCAATGCAGAACGTAATATCTGCATGCTTTTTATGGGCTTTATTCATGGTTTTCGCGTTTCTGAATTATTGGGATTACGTCTGTCTGATGTCGATCTTCGTGATCGTAGTTTGAGCGTTAATCGTTTGAAAAATGGTTTTTCCACTATTCATCCCATGATATCACGGGAAATTCAATTAATACGTAAATGGCTGACTATACGTAAGAAATTTGAGAAATTCGGCAAGAGTGAGTGGCTGTTTATCTCCCGTACCGGAGAGCCTTTATCCCGACAGCAGTTCTATAAAATCATCAGGAACACAAGTATCAAGGCAGAAATTGCGATTTGCGCGAATCCGCACATGTTGCGTCATTCATGTGGATACGCATTAGCGGATAATGGCGTCGATACTCGATTGATTCAAGACTATTTAGGTCATCGCAACATTCGTCATACCGTCAGGTATACCGCGAGTAATGCGGGTCGCTTTGATGGAATTTGGCGGGCAAGAGGGAAAAGAAAAAGGGTTACATTTAGTACCAAACTGTT